>JBLHNV010000019.1:0-16760 GCA_047623125.1 Janthinobacterium sp.
GGTCCGGCGCCATCGGTTCTCCTGTTGTGTCGGTTGGACGACATTAGTTATGTAAATACAATGCAAGTGCACATACCTGATTTTCGTACGACCGTGCGAAAACAGTCAATAAATTTCGATGTTGCAATGCGGCATAAAATCAATCGCGGTAAGACGGATCCACCCGATCCAGCCGGCGCAGCAAGGCCGGCCAGGCCAGCATGCCGCCCAATGACTTGGTCGCTGCCTTGGCCTGTTCCCGGGCGGTGTCGATGATCGCAGCGGGAATCATGATCAGTTCGCTTGCGCCGGCCTGAGCCTTGGTCTGGATCCGGCACGCCGTGTCGAACGTGTACATGTTCAAGAACGCATCGGCGATGGTCGGGCCCAGCGTCAGCAAGCCGTGGTTGCGCAGCATCAGATACTGCTTGCTGCCCAGATCGGCCACCAGCCGTGCCTTTTCGTCAGCGCGCAACGCGACCCCTTCATAGTCGTGATAGGCCAGGCTGGGCAGGATAAAGATCGATTGCTGCGACAGTGCCAGCAAGCCCTGCTTTTGCGCCGACACGGCGACACCATCGATACTGTGCACATGCAGAACGCATTGTGCATCGTGGCGCGCCGCATGGACGGCGCTGTGAATCGTGAAGCCGGCCGGATTGACCGGGAAGGGTGAATCGCCCAGCTTATTACCGTCGAGATCGATCTTGATCAGCGAAGATGCGGTGATTTCATCGAACATCATGCCGTAGGGATTGATCAGAAATTGGTCATCGCTGCCCGGAACGCGCGCCGTGATGTGCGTGAATACCAGGTCGCTCCAGCCATAATCGGCGACCAGCCGGTAGCAGGCGGCCAGATCGACCCTGGTTTGCCATTCTTCCGGCGAGACCTTGCCTCGCAGCGAAGCAATCGTCAATGGATCGAAGGTGCTGATGTCCTCGTTGTCCGTGCTGCTCATGCCATTCTCCTTGGTTGAGGCGCGATGGCTTGCGCCGGGTTTTATCGGTGCCGCTGCTGCAATACTCAATGTCAAAATGTCTGATGTCAAAATGCCTTCACGCACTATACTGTAATCCACTTAACCATTTCCTTGGGACCAAATCATGCCAGAGGCCAGCGCTACCGCCTTCGATTCCAATCATCGGCCATTTACGCCATCGGCTCTGTTGAACCTGGACCGGGCCATTCAGTGCGAAATTGATGCCGGCCGCATTCCCGGCGCCGCGTTGCTGCTGGCGCGCGGCGATCATGCCGTGTATGAAAAAACCTGGGGCCAGCGGCGCCCGGGCGATCCGGCTGCGATGACCATCGATACGATCTTTCGCATTTATTCGATGACCAAGCCGGTCGTCTCGGTCGCCATCATGATGTTGGCCGAACAGGGGCGGCTGCTGATTTCGGATCCGGTTGCACAGCACTTGCCGGCACTGGCGAACTTGCAAGTGGCACGCGAAAGCGCAGGCGTTCCCGGCATGGTGCTGGAGCCTTGCGTGCACGAAATGACGATCCAGGATTTGCTGCGCCATACAGCCGGGCTTACTTACGGCATTTTTGGGGCTGCCACGCAAGTGAAGGCGGCCTACGTGGCCAGTGGCATTGACAGCGGCCATCTCAGCAATGCCGAGCTGGTGCAACGCCTGGCCACGTTGCCGCTCGCTTTTCAGCCTGGCACGACGTGGGAATATAGTCGCGCCACCGATGTGCTGGGCGCCTTGCTGGAGAAAATTTCAGGGCAAACGCTTGATGTGTTTTTGGAAGAACATATTTTTACGCCGCTGCAAATGAGCGACACCGCTTTCTGGGTCGCACCCGAGCAGCAGCACCGGCTGGCCGAACCGTTCGCGATCGATCCAGTCACCACGCGCGCGGTGCGCCTGCTCGACGTGCGCAGTCGGCCTGTTTTTCTGTCCGGTGGCGGCGGCCTGGTGTCAACGGCGCACGATTACCTGCGCTTTGCCCGTATGCTGCGCAACCATGGAGAGCTCGATGGCGTGCGGCTGCTGTCGCGCAAAACGGTCGACTTCATGACCAGCGACCATCTGAGCGGCATGCCCGATGCCAGATCCGCAGCCGGCTATCTGCCCGGACCCGGCTATGGCTTCGGACTCGGCTTTGCCGTGCGCACGGAGGTTGGTGCTGCTTGGACACCGGGTTCGGTCGGCGACTTTCATTGGAGCGGACTGGCCGGCACCTATTTCTGGATCGATCCGGAGGAAGACTTGATCGCGATCTGGCTGATGCAAGCGCCGGAGCAGCGCGACCGGTTCCGGCAACTGCTGCGCAATCTGGTGCATGCCAGTGTGCCGTGACGGTATGCGCTTGCTTCAGATCGTTTCAGATCGTTTCAGACTGATTCGGCCTGATTGAGTCTGGCTGGCGCGCCATCCATTTCCGATAACGCCGGTTCGACAGCACGGTGCGCCACCTGTCGCGCAGCAAAGAAAAGAGGGCATTGGCGGCGGGCAAGGGTTGCTTGCCATTGCCGACTCGTTGCAACTGGCGCCGCACGATGGACATCGTCGCCAATGCAGCGATGACCTTGTCTTTCAATGTTACCTTCGGTGCCAGATCACTGCCGTCGATGCCCTGGCGCCACAGGGTGGGCAATTGCGGGCACATGGCCAGCGCCGTGCCCATGCCGACCATGGCAATACCCTGTTGCAGCACCTGTTCGGCGATCGCGATGCGCCGGATGCCGCCGGTCGTCATGATGGGCATCGCGGCGCTGCGGGCGATGTCGGTGGCGAATTCGATGAAGTAAGCTTCGCGCGCCAGCGTGCGGCCATCGCGGGTCTGGCCCTGCATCGCTGGCGCTTCATAGCTTCCGCCGGACAATTCGACCAGATCGACGCCCATCGTATTGAGTGAAGCGACGACTGCTTGCGCATCGGCCGCATCAAAGCCGCCGCGCTGGAAATCAGCCGAATTCAATTTGACTGCGACGCAAAATCCGCTCTGCACGGCGGCGCGCACCCGGGCCACAATGGCGAGCAGCAGGCGGGCCCGGTTGTGCGCCGATCCGCCCCATTGGTCCAGGCGCTGATTGGTCAGCGGTGACAGGAACTGGCTCACCAGATAGCCATGCGCGGCATGGATTTGGACACCGGTAAATCCGGCCTGTTCGGCCAGCAGCGCGGTATCGACGAAGCGCTCGATGGTGTGCTGTATGTCATCTTCCGTCATGCTTCGTGGCTTCGCAATCAGTTTCGAATGCTTGCCGAGATCGACCGCGACAGCCGACGGTGCCCAGCCCGGCTGCCCCTGAGCGGCCATGACCTGGCGCCCGGGATGGTTGATCTGCATCCATACCTGGGCGCCATGCGAACGCGCTGCTTGTGCCCATAGGCGAAACGCGGTCAGGTCCGTGCTTTTTTGTAACACGACGGCATTCGGGCCGGTCAGTGCGCGCGGATCGACCATCACATTGCCGGTCAGGATCAAACCGACGCCGCCGCTGGCCCAGGTTTCATACAGTTGTATCATTTGGCGGGTCGGAACTTGCCCTGGCCCAGCCATGTTTTCTTCTAGCGCCGCCTTGCCCAGGCGATTGGGAATGATGGCGCCGTTGGGCAGCGTCAGCGGAGAAAATAGTGCAGATGACATGATTTTTCTTTCAGTAGATACCAGGGAAGCTTTTTTTATTGCTGTTTTTGAGACTTGAAACCGGGGTCAAAAACGAGGCTCAAGCGTCCGACTCAAGCGCCAGGCGAGATGGGTTCAGCCTTGCTGGCGCCGGTGATCAGCGCGCTGGCTGCGTGTTCGATGACGGCGCTGGCGGCTTCGGCATCGAGTCCTTGTTCGCGCCGCAATCGTATCCATGCATCCATGCTGATGATCAGCGCCAGGCCATGAAAGGTCGGCGCATGATCGACCATGTCGAGCGGCAAGATGCGCCTGAGTCGTTCCAGGTGCAAGCTGGCGTACAGGTCCATCACTTCACCGATCGAGCTTGATTGGTGACGCGTGATTTGCGCTGCAATGTGAAAGGACGCAATGCTGTCATACAGAGCGCACCGGATCGCGATGTCTTCGAACAGCCGCTCTTGCCACGACGGCGCCACTAGCGGCTGATTCAGCGCAGCGACGACATCGGCCATCACGAGCTGGTTAATATCCCGGTTCAGTGATTCCATGTCGTCGAAGTGGCGAAATACGGTGCGTCGCCCGATGCCGGCGCGCTCCGCTACCTGTTCCGCCGTCGGTATCAGGCAACCTTCGCGGATCAGCAGCGAGATTGCGGCAACGATCTTTTCGCGCGTCAGCCGGCTGCGCAGCATGCGCCCGTCGGGCGCCGGCTTCTTCGAGACAATTTTCGTCGGCATGCCCGATTTCACACTGTCGTGCCATCGGCCACTACGCCGCTGGCTGCTTGCCGGATGAAATCAGCTGTCAGCGTAGGATTGGTGACTGGCAACATGTGGCCACCGTCAACCAATTCCAGCCTGGCGCCTTTGATCTTGGCGACAAAGTCGGTGCCGTTTTCGGTCGGGTCGAGAATGCGGTCGTTGCGGCCGTACAGCACCGATACCGGCAGCTTCAATTCGCCATAGCGCACCTGCTGCTGCGGCAAGCTGTCCGGCAAGGCTTGTATGTCGGCCGATGCGGCGAGAAACTGGCCCGGGCGCAGCGTCAGCAAGCCGCCGCCACGGGTGGCAAAGTCAGCTGGCACCGGCTCGGGTCCGAACACTTCGGCCAGCATTTTTTCGCCGCCCATGATCGTGGCCGGCGTCGCCATGGTCCATGCAATCAAGGTGCGCAGCCATGGTTTTTGTATCAGCAGTCCCTTGAACGCAGGCGACACCTTGTCCGTGATGTGGGTCAGCGGAGCGATCAGCGCCAGACCGGCCACTTTTTCGGGATGCGCCAGCGCCAGCGCCAGCGAGATCGCGCCGCCCAGCGAATGGCCGACGACGAACGGGCGTTCCAGTTTCAGTTGATCGATCAGCGCAGCCATGTTGTCGGCCTGAGTTTCCAGCGCTGCCGAGCTGCCGGCGTCACGGCTCGAGTAGCCCGACCCTGGCCGGTCGACCGCGATAACGCGAAAGTGCGGCGCCAGTTTGTCGACGATGCCATAGGTGTAATGGGCGCTTTGGCCGCCCAGTCCATGGATCAGTAATAGCGCCGGACCCTGGCCGCGCTCGATCACGTGCAAGCGCGCGCCGGGGACATCAATGAAGCGGCCCCTGGCCGGCAGCGCCTGTTCGACCTTTTTTGCGGTACGGGCGGTGAACCACCACAGGCCCAGGAAAACCAGGGCAACGAAGGCGGGCAATAGCAAAAGATTCATCATCATCCATTCCATTTCAAACGGTTACGGGGATCGAGCACGCGCCAGTAGTGTACCGGCACCAGCCGTTCCAGCCACGACAAGATGATGGCATCGATGCCCACCAGTACGCGCGAGCGTTCCTTTTCGATACTGCGCACGATGATTTCGCCGGCTTTGTCGGGCGGCATGCGCAGCAGTTTTTCGGCCAGCACTCTCGATTGTTCCACTTTTTCAGGCGCCAGGCTGGCCGGCATCCGTGCACTTTTCGCGATCGACGATGCGACGCCGCCCGGATGGGCCACCGTGACGCCGATATGCGTGCCTGCCAGTTCATGGCGCAGCGCGTTCGAAAAACCGCGCACGGCAAATTTGCTGGCGCAGTAAGCGGCCTGTCCGGGCGGAGAAATCAAGCCGAACAGGCTGGAAATGTTGACGATGCGCGCCCTGTCGGATGCTTGCAGCAGCGGCAAGAAGGCGCGCGTCATGCGCACCACAGCGTGAAAATTAATGTTCATCAGCCAGTCGAAGTCGGCTTCGCTGACATCAACGAACGCGCCTCCGAGCGCGACGCCGGCATTGTTGATCAGCACATCGACGCGGCCGTGGATCTGCAAGACATCAGCGGGCAGGGCAGCGACTGCTTGCGCACTGGCTACGTCGAGCCGGTGGCAACTGGTTTGCACGCCCAGCGCGCCGGTGAGCGCCGCCGTTTGTGCCAGCCCGGCCTCGTCGATATCGGCCAGCGCCAGGTGGCAGCCCCGGCGCGCGAGCGCCAGCGCGATGCCGCGCCCGATGCCGCCGCCGGCTCCGGTGATGATGGCGACACGATTTTGAAGTTTCATTGTTGTTTTCCTTTTGCACTGTATTCAAGCACGCCGTCATCCATGCGCCCGTAGCGGATCGTCAGCATGTCCTTGATGTAGCTTTGATGCACCCGCCACGGCTTGATCGCGCCTTGCTTGGGCAGCAGCGCACTGGCGCGCTGTACATAACCGGAACTGAATCCCAGGAACGGTTCTTCACCGACGCTGGGGTCGCGCCGCGCCACGACTGAGCTGAGCTTGCGGCGCTGCATGTGTTGCAGCAGACGGCAAAAGTATTCGGCCGTCAGGTCGGCTTTCAATGTCCACGACGCATTGGTATAGCCGAAGCACATCATCACGTTGGGCATGCCGCTGAGCATCATGCCTTTGTAGACCATCTCTGCACTGACATTGACGCTGGCGCCGTCGACCGTAAAGGCGACATCGCCGAGCAAATTGAGCTTCAGGCCGGTGGCGATGACGACGATGTCGGCCTTCAGTTCTGCGCCCGAGTGCAGCTTCAAGCCGGTGGCGGTGAAATTGGCGATGGTATCGGTGACAACCGATGCGCTACCTTTGCGTATGTCGCGAAACAGGTCGCCATCGGGTGCGACGCAGATGCGCTGGTCCCACGGCTTGTAATTGGGTGAGAAATGTGTGCGGCCATCGCATTGCGGTCCGGCCTGAGTCGCCGCCATGTGCACGATCTGTTGCTTGACCATGTCCGGTTTGCGCAGCGCAAGCCGGTACAGAAAACCGCTGGTGATGACGTTTTTCCAGCGCGTCACCGTATAGGCAAGCGCAGTTGGCAACCAGCGTTGCAGCTGCTGCGCGATCGGGTCTCGCGCCGGCCGGTTCACGATATAGCTGGGCGTGCGCTGCAGCATCGTCACATGTTCCGCCGTTGTGGCCATCGACGGCACCAGCGTCACCGCAGTGGCGCCGCTGCCGATAACGACGACGCGCTTGCCGGCGTAATCGAGATCCTTCGGCCAAAACTGCGGATGCACGATGGTGCCGCCGAAATCGGCTTCGCCGGCGAATTCTGGCCTGTGGCCTTCAGCGTAATTGTAATAGCCGCTGCACATGTACAGGAAACGGGCGCGAAAACTGACCATTGCGCCGGTATCGCTGCGCTCGGCTTGCACGGTCCAGCACGCATCTTCGCCCGACCAGCTGGCGCTGCGCACAGCATGGCCGAAGCGGATATGGCGCGGGATGTCGGCTTCCTCGGCCGTCTCGCGGATGTATTCGAGGATCGAAGTGCCGTCGGCGATCGACTTGGCGCCGACCCATGGCTTGAAGCGATAACCGAGGGTGTACATGTCGGAATCGGAGCGGATACCGGGATAGCGGAACAGATCCCAGGTGCCACCGATTGCAGTGCGCGCTTCGAGGATCGCATAGTGCTGATCGGGACAGCTTTTTTGCAAATGACGCGCAGCGCCGATGCCGGACAGGCCCGCGCCGACGATCAGCACGTCGAGCAGCTCATTGGGCAATTCCTGCGGCAGATCGTCTTGCCGTGCGCCCGGTAGCGCGTCTTGCGAAGGCGTTTCTGGATGGTGTAGGTCAGGGGTCACGGCATGCCTTTTCTTCTAGGAAACTATTGGCACTGTAGGATGTCAATAAAAAAAAGTCAAGCGTCCGGCGCATGGATTTTAAAATGGACTAGAAAATTTTCTGAAGATCTGCCGTGCGTTGGTGCTTGCCATGCCCGGGTTAGACATGGGCGGCGGTCCACTGGCGGCCGGCCGATGTTAAACTGCGCTCTTCACCATAGCCGATCAGCATCATGACCAAAACAGATAAAATTGTGAATCAAGCGTCCGAAGACGGGGGCACTACCATCAGAGCGTCGCGCAGAGCGCAGGCACGTGCAGTGCGCGCCCCTAATCCGTATCTCGATGGCGAGCTTTATGCCAGGATGCGCGATTACACCGAACGCGAAGCAGGCATCGCCAAGGAATTCCGGGCCATCGCCGAGCGTGGCGCCGGCAGCAAAAGTGCGGACCCCCGATTCGCGCCGTCCATTCATGCGATCAGCGCGATCGTCAAGAAAGGCTTGCCGCTGTCGGAGATACTGGTCCGTATCGCCGCCGGCACCGAAAAAGGCTTGTGGGAGCCTTGGCTGACGGCGTTCGGTTTCGAATTGCGCGCGGTCAACTATGGACTCGACGGTCCGCGCAATGCTTGTCTGGCGCTGGACCTGAGCGTCGGGTCGAAGGCCAATGCGGTGTTTGCCAAGGTGAATGTTGCCAACTGGCGCAGTCTGGCGGCGGAAGATTGCGCCGAGTTGCATATTGACAAGGCAACTGGCAAGGCACACGCCATTTTCTTTCTGGATCCCGTCGTCGCGACAGTCAAAAAAACAACACAGCCGAAATAGTTCGAAACCGTGTGTCGCCCGCACCGGACCCGGTGCGGGTTTTTTTTTGCTGTGCACAATTGAAATTGATTGACGGAAACATTTTCCGGTAATACGCTGACTTAATTCGATCAGATCACATGCTAAGCATCCCGGCTGTGCACACAGGCGCGACTCAGGGTGTTCATTTTACAGGCTCAACTCACGAGCCCCTTTCACATGCTCGGTTCAACCGGCATGCGCATCGCAGCCGAACCGGCTTTGACTATTTCCAATATGTCTTGATTGCAGCAGCAGGTAATCCTGGAGTTCGCCTCGTCGAACACCTTGGCTACACCTGAGCAAACGCGCCATGGCTGGCATCGGTATCTGCGCCCGCGCTGTTCCAGGTCCAGTCTGCTTCATTTAGCGCCGGCGCAGCCGAACGAACTGCTGCTGCTACGGTCAATGAGAGATCCATCGACGATCCACTAACGCTTGGAAAGAATGCCATGTTGATCACTATTGTTGTTGTCGTTGTATCCATCATTGTGCTGGTCGGGGTTCTGGCTTACCATCGCGCAAACGTGCTGCTCTGGACTTGCTCTGCGGGCGCCTTGCTGCTGGCGCTGACAGTTGGCGCCATGTTCGCTGCGATGTTCGATGGTGCCTGGGCGTCAGGCTGGCGCCTGTTTTTCGCATTTGCCTGGTGCCTGTTTCTTGTGCTCGCTGGCGTTGCCAATGTGGCTGCGCTGCGCCAGCGCATGCTCAGCGGCCCTATCTTTCGCCTTTATAAAAAGTTGCTGCCGCAGATGTCGCAGACCGAGCGCGATGCGCTGGAAGCGGGCACCGTCTGGTGGGATGGCGACTTGTTCAGTGGCAAGCCCGACTGGAACAAGTTGCTGGCCTATCCTGCCGCAAAGCTGACAGCCAGCGAGCAAGCTTTCATACAAGGACCGACCGAACAGTTGTGCGCACTGCTCGATGAGTGGCAAGTCATCGAGCAGTGCAACGATCTGCCGCCTCATGTGTGGCAATTTATCAAGGACAACGGTTTTCTGGGCATGATCATTCCCGTTGAATATGGTGGCCTCGGATTCTCGGCCTATGCACATTCGCAAGTCGTGATGAAGATTTCGACCCGCAGCGGCACCGCCGCGGTGACGGTGATGGTGCCCAATTCCCTGGGGCCGGGTGAATTGCTGATGCATTACGGCACGCCGGAGCAAAAAGACCATTACCTGCCGAGGCTGGCCAAGGGGCTGGAAATTCCGTGCTTCGCATTGACTGCGCCCGAGGCTGGCTCAGACGCTGCTGCCATGCCCGATACCGGCATCGTTTGCCGGCAAATGTGGAACGGCAAGGAAACGCTGGGCCTGCGCATCACGTGGGAAAAACGCTATATCACGCTTGGTCCCGTGGCCACACTGCTCGGTCTGGCGTTCAAGTGCCTCGATCCCGGCCAATTGCTCGGTGGAGAAAGCGACCTGGGCATCACTTGTGCGCTGATTCCGACCTCGCACCCGGGCGTCAATATCGGGCGCCGTCATTTTCCGCTGAATGCCGCTTTCATGAACGGACCCAATTCGGGCCGGGATGTATTCATCCCGATCGACTGGGTCATCGGCGGACCAGACATGGTCGGTCAGGGCTGGCGCATGCTGATGGAGTGCCTGGCCGCAGGGCGTTCGATTTCGTTGCCGGCGCAGGCGATCGCTGCCGGCAAGATGGCGGCGATGGCGACCGGCGCTTATGCGCGCGTGCGCCACCAGTTCAACATGCCTATAGGCAAGTTTGAAGGTATCGAAGAGCCGCTGGCCCGGATCGGCGGCTATACGTATCTGATGGATGCGTGCCGGACTGTGACGGCGGGCGCACTCGATATCGGCGAAAAGCCCTCGGTGGTGTCGGCGATCTCGAAATACCACATGACCGAACGGATGCGCATCGTCATCAACGACGCGATGGATGTGCATGGTGGCAAAGGCATTTGCCTGGGGCCGAACAATTATCTGGGCCGCGCTTACCAGCAGATACCGATCGCGATTACCGTCGAAGGTGCCAACATACTGACCCGTTCGCTGATCATTTTCGGACAGGGCGCCATCCGCTGCCACCCCTGGGTGCTGAAAGAAATGCAGGCGGCGCAGCAAGATAAGGCGGGCGATTTCGATCATGCTTTCTGGCACCACATTCAGTTCACGCTGTCCAATGCCGCGCGCGCGGCGTGGATCGGCATCAGCGGCGGGCGTGGCCTGCCAGTGCCCGCTTGCGCCGACACCGCGCGCCATTACCAATTGTTGACGCGCTGGTCTAGCGCGTTTGCATTGCTGGCCGATGTCAGCATGTTCGTCGTCGGCGGTGAACTCAAGCGCAAAGAAAAACTTTCAGCGCGCCTGGGCGACGTCCTGTCGCTGCTGTACCTGTCGTCGGCCGCGCTGAAGTTTTACGAGCAGCGCGGACGCAACACGGACGAGTTGCCGCTGTTGCGCTGGGCGCTGCACGATTGCGCTTACCAGATCCAGCTGGCGCTGGACGGCATCCTCAAAAATTTTCCGAACCGCAGCATCGGATTCGTGCTGCGCAAGCTGGTTTTTCCGCGTGGCATGACGTTGACCCGGCCCAGCGACCAGATGGGGCATGACGTCGCCGCGCTATTGATCGCGCCGTCGCCAGCGCGCACCCGGCTCATTGCCGGCATGTATCTGCCCGCCGATGAAAACGATGTCCTCGGCAAACTCGAAGCGGCGCTGCATGCGGTCATTGCGGCCGAACCGGTGGAGGCGATCGTCAAGGCGGCGCGCAAGGCTGGCCGCATCGCCAGCGACGGCGCTGATGGCGACGACGAGTTGCAACTTGCGCTGCAACTGGCTTTGATCACGCAAGCGGAGTTGGCGCTATGCCGGCGCGCCAGATCGTTGCAGCACGACATCATCATAGTCGATGACTTCGACCGGCACCTGGACCGTCAGCAGCATGGTTGATTACCGGACGGCGCTTTTTGTCCGGTTTTGCGTTCCTTTGTTTGCTCGCGTTTTTGGAATGACATTTTTGTAATTTTGCGCTGGCCAATTACTTCGAACCCGATGCCAATTGGACCATGACCGGCAACGGCGCGGTCAACAACAATTTGAATTCGGATTTGTTTTTCACGTTGATCAATCCCGAGCAGCGTGTCGAAACACTGATTGCACAAGCGGCGCCGCTGGGGCCTTTGCCCGAGGCACACGAATTGGTCAAAGGTTATGTCGCTGGCGACAACCGCTATTTACGCGATGACACCATCACCGCAGCCAATACCCTGCTGGTAGCGGCGCAAAGCCGTTCGGTGCTGGCCGGCATGTGGGGCGGCGGCGAGGTGGCGTCATCCGACGGCATGCGGTTCGTGGTGCCGGTGCGGTCGGTACATTCCGGGCCGAACCCGAAATACTTTGGCGCCGGGCGTGGCGTCACCTGGTACAACCTGATATCGAGCCAGTTTTCCGGCCTCAACGACATGACTGTGCCCGGCACGCTGCGCGACAGTCTGATCTTGCTGGCCGTCGTCCTGGAGCAGCAGACCGACCTTCAGCCGACGCAGATCATGACGGACACCGGCGCCTATAGCGACGTGGTTTTCGGGCTGTTTCGCCTGCTTGGATATCGTTTCAGTCCACGCCTGGCCGATGTCGGCGGTTTGCGCTTCTGGTGCATCGATGCCAAGGCGGATTACGGGCAGCTCAATGCTGTATCGGGGAACAATATCAGCCAGCAAAAAATCAAGCCGCATTGGGATGACATGCTGTGCCTGGCCGGCTCGCTAAAACTCGGCCGGGTATGCGCTGCCGCCATCATGGGCACACGGATGCAGTGGCCAAAGGCGAACTGCGGCCGTTGCGTAACCCGGCGGGTGATGAATGGTGCCGCGAGCCTGGATTAACCGTGTTTTACGACAGGTGGAGAATAGGATGGTCGACGTTGCAACTTTTTTGCATCGAATATATGCCCGCATGAGAAAATGTTTAACTTTTAGTTATCTTCTTCCGACGAAGTCGTTCACATTTAATAATATTGATGTACCCGTTCGCGTAACGTGGGACGTCTATTTGCACTTAGCAGGGGGCTTATTTGAAGATCATTGGCCTTATCGGCGGGATGAGCTGGGAATCAACCGTTCCGTATTACCGTCAGATCAACGAGACAATCAAGGAGCATCTGGGCGGATTACACTCTGCCAAGATCGTTCTTTACAGCGTAGACTTTCATGACGTTGAGCGGCTGCAGCAAACTGAAAATTGGGAAGCAGCAGGCGAGTTAATTGCCAACGCAGCCCGCTCGCTGGAATTGGCTGGCGCAGACATCTTGGTTCTTTGCACGAACACCATGCACAAAATAGCCCCTGCTATCGAGGCTGCCGTTCGTATTCCGCTGTTTCACATTGCAGACCCAACAGCTGTCGCAATCAAGCAAGCAGGATTTTCGACGGTCGGTTTGCTGGGTACGCGTTTCACCATGGAACAGGATTTTTATCGCGATCGACTATGTGCGCGCCATGGGCTCCAAGTGATAATCCCGCAGCAGAAAGACCGAGAAATCATTCATCGGGTGATATACGAAGAGCTCTGTCTCGGGAAAGTCGTGCCAGCGTCTCGTCATGAGTATCGCCGAATCATGGCTGACCTTGCAACGCAAGGTGCGCAGGCAATCATTCTTGGCTGCACAGAAATATCACTTCTTGTTGGCCAGCAGGATTCGGAAGTACCGTTGTTTGATACGACAACGATTCATGCCCGCAAGGCAGCTCAATGGGCACTCTCAGAAAAGTGATGCATTTCCTTAGCGGTGCCAGAGTTACCTGGGCCCGCCATGGTCGGATGCAGTCCAACTAATCACAAAAACGCACCTGATCGTTCATAAGCTGGCGCCATGGTCAGACCTGTGGCGCCCAGTCAGATCCAAGCGATATGCTGGCGAGTTTGCACATTCAATGTCAGAAAATGGGCGTGTAAGCCTGAGTTTAACTGTGTTTTACGTTCCACTGCACCTCAGACCCCTCGTTCTGCCCAATCCTGGCTGCGCATGTGGGAAAGCGTCGAACGGGTCGCCGGCGTCGATCTGCACTGACCGCCTTGATCGTGGCGCCGATCATCACGCAGTGTCAGGCAAGGGGCACCGTGCCGCTACAGCTCATTTTATTTTTAATCCGGCAATGACATAGGTTTTGGTCGAACTTTCCAGCGCCAGGCCCAAGTGTTCGGTCAGTTCATCATCGGTAGTGCCGTTCTTCAATTCCTGCACGGCGAAGGTATTGCGCAGCGTCCGTCCACCGGAGCGGGCAATCGAGATACCGGCGCGCACGAAGGTGGCTCTGACCTGGCGGTAGACGGTGGCTTTGTCGAGCCGTTCTCCGGCGGGATTGGCCGGGAACAACAGTTTTCCGGGAATGCCCATGGCGATCCGTTCATGCAGCCATGCCAGCACATCAGGAACGGCGGTCCGATGCAAGGGGGTCGCATGTTCATAGCTGGTGTTGTGCTTTTGCTCGGGCGTGATCGATAGCTGCAGCGCACCGTCAAGATCCGGTTGTGCTCCCAGTTCTTCGATCAGCAGGCCAACGACTTCCGATACGCGCAAGCCGGCGCACAGCATCGTCAGTTGCATGGCCCGGTCGCGCCGCCTCTTCCATCCTTTTGATGGCTGGTTTTGCTGATACTTGGCCAGTTCAGCGGGCAGGGCGGCCAGGAATCTAGCCAACTGTTCATCGCTGAGCACGACCATGGCCTGGTCTTTTGCGATGCGTTCGCGACTGGCCTCGAACAGTGCTTGTTGCGCCGGATTCTCGCTGACCGACAGGTGGGTGTAACAGCGTTGTAGCAAGCGCAGATAACGATGGGCGATCTTGCTGTTCAAGTCCGGTTTGCCATCCTCGCCCAGATCGATAAAAGTGCGCAGATCGCGATGGTCGATCGTCGACAAGGTCTTGTGTTCAGATTGCATCCAGCGCGCAAACTTGCCGAACATGAGCGTGTAGATCTCCACCGATTCCTGCGACATCGGCTTGATGGCGGCGCGATCGCTGGCGCGCAAACTGGTTGCGGAAAAGGCAGGCGAGCGCACAAAAAGGTTGAACTGGCCCAGCGGGTCGCTGTTCCATAACGGTGGAATGATGGCCATGTCGATCACCTATGGTGGAATAATTTTATCATTCTACCTATTTTTGCAACTAACCAAAAGAGTGCAGTGACGAATGTCTGTTGATACTTGAAGAGAGCAGTGGCGAATAGCTGTTGATATCTGTTGATACCTGTTGTACGGCGCAGGCCAGGCATTCAAATGAAAGAGGGTGCCAGGGGCCGGGCAGTGCGCCGCCAGTGCCTGCCGGCAGTCATCTTGGCAGCTTGGGTTGGCACGAACTAAGCCGACGGCGGCGCCCGAGTAGTGCCCTCTGCAATGGTGTCAGCACCGCTGCCAATCAAAGAGGCGCGTCGAAATCACAGTAAGAAGAGGCGGCGGTGAGGGCGGCATGGCGTTGTCCGGTTACGTCAGGTTAAAATTTTTTGCAACTAACCAAAGTGTAATAAAAAAAGTACAACAGCAGCTGACAATGGCAGGGGGCTCCTGCATGAGTAAAAAAGAGGCATGCGCATCGGTAAAAGTCAAATTTCAGCGCACTTTTACCGATGAGTTTCCCAAGCATGTTCTCAGGGGCGCCAGTCCGATAGAATGCTGTGCGTCAACTTAATATGAAAAAAGTATTTATTGAAAGAAGGTCTAAAAAAACCATGTCTCAAAAAATGATCGCCGGCGCCTTGCTGGCATGCAGCCTGTTTGCCAGCCACTTTGCATTTGCCGGAGGCTGTCCGGCTCATTATGTCGACGGCCGTTTGCCGGAAATTCGCAATCAGAAGTTGATCTCTGCGACCCAGGAATTATGCTATGGCGTGTTCGGCATCATGCATTCGGGCGTCACCCGCACGCCGCTATGGTCAGCCGAGTATCTGACTGCAGACAATATTGCATCAGCGCGAAATTTGTCGCGTGAAAATTCATTTCATGCCGAACAGAAATTACCGCCTGCCCAGCGCGCTGAACTGGCCGACTATGCGCGCAGCGGCTTCGACCGTGGTCATATGGCGCCAAACGGCGACATGCCGGACCGCAAGGCCCAGCGCGACAGCTTTACGCTGGCCAACATGGTGCCGCAAGATGCGGGCAATAACCGCAGTCTATGGGCTGGCATCGAAGGTGCCGTACGCAACATGGCGCAAAAAGAGGGCGCACTGTACATCGTCACGGGACCGGCTTTTATTGGCGGTCAACTACAGAAAATCGGCAATGTGCTGGTGCCCAGCCATCTTTACAAAGTAGTCTATAGTCCAAAGCAACGCGCGGGCGCCGCCTATTTTATCGAAAACAAGACCGTCGATGACTACCAGATATTAAGCATTGCGCAACTGGAAGAGAAGATCGGTATCGATGTGCTGCCATCCTTGTCGGAGCAACAAAAAGAAGTCATGCTGCGCTTGCCAAAGGTCCGTTCGAAACAACGCTGATTACAAGATTATGATTGAAAAATCCTACACAATTCGCGCGGCGATTGGCCAATATGTTGGCCAATCTGTCAAAGTGCAGCTTCAACCCCGAAAAGAATCATGAAAAAACATCCATTTATTCCCTATGCCAACGAAAGCGATGTTGTTCAGATAGGCAATCTGATGATAGAGAACCGCGTCGACCGAATCACGCTCAGCGGCGACATCGACCTGACGCTGGATCAGATCGGTTTGGCGCAGGCGCAGCAACTGCTGCAACTGTTAACCGATGTAGTAGCGCAACAGGAATCGCAAACCTTACCGGCAAGCTTGCCGCCACCCGTAATTGCAGTCGTCCCCAATCCCTTCGATTGATACGCTGTCAGGGGCAAAAAGAGGCGCATGAAATCCATTAAAAAAATACGCCTTCTGGTTGAACCACGCAACGCACGATATAATGGCCGGTTGCCAGTGGATCTTGTCGATCCGCAGGCCTGGGTCCGCACCGTTGCGTCGCCCTGCATCACGATAGCATTGGGAAACTGAGTGACTTACAGCGTTAAAGAAATTTTCTATACATTGCAAGGTGAGGGCGCACATGCCGGTCGCCCGGCCGTTTTTTGCCGTTTTTCCGGATGCAATCTGTGGAACGGGCGCGAAAGCGATCGCGCCACCGCCATCTGCCGCTTTTGTGATACCGATTTCGTCGGTACCGATGGTGAGCGCGGTGACAAGTTTGCCAGCGGCGCAGCACTCGCTGGCATCATCGACAGCCTGTGGCCAACAACCTACCCGGCCAGCAAATACGTCGTTTTTACCGGTGGCGAACCGCTGCTGCAACTCGATGC
>JBLHNV010000020.1:0-16653 GCA_047623125.1 Janthinobacterium sp.
TCGAGTGCAGCCTTGTAACCGTCTGCTAACTTTAACCGCGCGCACGTTGCTGCACCCGGTCTTTATTTCAACGCCAGGCAATATGATTCTACGTGGATTGGCCCGGGCACTGCGTACGATATCGAACACAAGCATGCATAATCTTGAGTAATGATGCGACTTATCAATAGCATCATAATTTAACCATTCGGAGAGCGACCACTGCGTACCAGAAGTTCTCATCGCGCCCACGGCTACAGAAATTCGTACGGCATCAATATGCCGTTTTCAAGCGTTGGCGCAGGAAAACGACAAAATGCCATCTGATAGAATTTCACCTGTGAATCAAGCACAACACAAGCACAACACAAGCACCACGCAAGCACAACACAAGTACTACGCAGTACAATCTCAGTGCGCTGACGTACAGACGCAGACCATTTGCATGGCTAGTCTATTCCCATACATCACCAGGAAATCAACATGAAACCGACTCCAACGCTAGCGGCCATCGCGGTCGCAACAAGTATGCTGATCACTGGCTGCTCCACTTATGCACCACAACAGACAACCTATCCGTCATCTTCGCAGTCGCAGTGGCAGACGCAGTCACAGTCACAGTCACAGTCGGAAGGCTACGGCACTGTCGAGTCGATTCAAGTGACCCGTGTCAAGCCTGTCAGCGGTGGCGCTGGCGCTGTGGTTGGGGGCTTGCTTGGCGCACTGCTGGCCAACCAGGTAGGTTCGGGCAGCGGGCGCACGGCAGCGACTGTCGCTGGCGCCGCCGGCGGCGCCTACGTCGGCAATGAAGTGGAAAAAAACCGCGCCCAAGGACGTGACGCATATCAGATCAGCATACGTCTGGATAACGGCGACTACCGCACCATCGTGCAAGACGATGTCAACGACTTACGCGTCGGAAACCGGGTGCGCGTATTCGAAGGCCGCGCCTATCGCTACTAAGCAAGGTTACCAGGCAAGGCTGGTCAGCGATCAGGCGAACTTGCCTGGCGCTGCCAATACGTCAGTAGCGAGCACCATCAGCATAGAAGATTGGCAGGCGGTTTTTTACACTGGCTGCGGCCGGCGTTTTCAGCGCCTGGCGAGATCGCCGCAACCGGACTGCCGCGCACGGCGACAAGAGTGGCGCAGGTACTGGCTTGCCGGAAAATTTGACTGCAATACCGCCCTCCGTTTTGTGCATCTGCGTCAAGCCGGGTCCGGGTCCGGCGGCGCCAATTCGTGCACCACCAGCGCCGTATCCTCAGTCACAAAGGCACGCCAATCGCCGGCGGACACCGCCCGCATCGCATCCTGGTAACCCTGGTCCCAGCGCCAATCGATCGACCCTTTCGAAAAATTGATATCCTTCGCGGCCATATGCCAATCGCGTCCCGCGTACGGCAGGCGCACAATGTGCATGATGCTGCCGCACCCCAGCGCCAGCAACTCATCGGCATATTGCTGTCTTTTTTCGTTATCGGGTAACAGCGCATACAGTTCGCGCAGCTTGTTTTGCATCTTGTGCAAGCCGATATAATCTTCGATGTGACGCCGTGATCGGGAGGCAAACATCACATCCTTCTGCCGCGTTTGTACCTCGTCCAGCGTCCCCGGTTCGGGTCCGTCGGAGCTCCACAAATCGACCATGAAACACAACGTATCGACATGTGGCACATCATCGAGCACAGTTGCCAGCGGCGTGTTTGAATATAACCCTCCATCCCAGTACAGAGCGCCATCGATACGCACCGGTGGAAAGCCAGGCGGCAACGCACCGCTAGCCCGTATATGATCGGCAGTGATAGTTTGCCTGGCGCTGTCAAAACTGGCCAGTTCGCCGCACGTCACTTTCAACGCATTGACGGTCAAACGGATGCCGCCTGGCGCATTCAGATAGTCGAAATCGACCAGTTCGTTCAATGTGTGGACCAAGTCGCTGGTATCGTAATAGCTCGCTTGCTCCGGCTCGACAGGAAGTCCGACCGAGAAGGCGCTTGGCAAGCGCGGCTGGAAGAATCCAGGGATGCCACGCGCCACCGTATCGAACGTCGACAACCAGATGCTCGAGCGGCGCTGCTCATCGGACACGCTGGCCAGATCGATGTTATCTTGCCGCGCAACCCGGTCCCAGAATTGTTTCAGACGATCAAGTCGCTGCAACGGTGCATTGCCGGCCAGAATGGCTGCATTGATCGCGCCGATCGAGGTGCCGACAATCCAATCGGGCACCAGACCGTGTTCATGCAACGCGTGGTAGACCCCTGCTTGATAAGCGCCCAGTGCACCACCACCCTGAAACACCAACACAATACGCAAGCCAGCGGGATTGAGTTCGGAAATGGCAGACATTGCTCTTGCTCCATCGGGCGCGACACCAGACAAACAGACAACAATCCGGCGTGCGCCGGGGCCAAGTTACTTGCGCTTGGTGCGCACCAGCCATGCTACCGCAACAGCGGCGGCAAGACCGAAGCCGAGCGCCGGCTTGATGATTTTTTTGCGTGAGATCAAGGAAAATCCTGCCAACACATAAGGCATTACGGTCTGCATGCGCGCACCGCCAGGGGCCAGCAGTTGCGCGATGCGAACGACGGAAAAATCGAGCACATGCGACAGCGCGCTATGCCATAACGCTTCCGGGCGCAAATTTTGCGTGACCTGCATTTTTGCACACGCCAATCCGACCCGGCATAAAGCACCATCGGCAATCAATCTTGCTTTCTCAGCATCTCGCGCCGCATTCCGCGCATTATTGGTCATGCTTGATCTCCTTATGGCTACAATAACATGTCGCGGTCAGCCTTCAGTTCCGCCATCGTCGCAGGCAAGGACAGCTTGTCTTGCCTGAACAATGTGCGCGCATACCAGCAAAGACCGGCGGCAATCGCCAGAAAACCCAGCATCATGATGAGCAAAATCTTCCAACCCAACGCATCCCAGGACAGATAGACCACCAGCACGCTGCCATATGCAATGGCGAACAAACCTGCCACCAATGCCAGCGCAAACACCACTGCCATTTGCAGCAAGTGATTGCGCATTTCAGACAATTCGATGGCAGCCAGTTCCAGCCTGGAAAGCAATAAGCCGAAGGTGTTTCTTACGACCCCGGCCAGGGAGCCGATCAGGCCAGCGCTTTTAGCGGACTTATCCATACCCGTTCCTGGAGCGTTAATTACTTGCGACCCAGAATGACGCCGAGCAGCAAGCCGATGCTCGCTGCTGCGGCAATGGTACGCCACGGGTTTTCTTTCACGTAGCTATCGGCCGAATCTGCCATGACCTTGCCTGCAACCACCGCGCTCGCTTGTGCGTCCTGCGCTCTGACCAGCGCTGCATCGAGGGCGCGCATGCCGCGACCGCGCACTTCGTCCGCTTTTTCACCGCTCAGAGCGGCTGCGGCGGTGAACAAGGCTTGCGCATCCTTGACCAAGGTTTTAACGTCGTTATTAACGGTGCTGATGTTTGTTTCCAACATGATTGAACTCCTGATGATGAATGAAAGTATGAACTCTACTGCCTAAAACCTGTTCCAGCAAACTACATTGCCACCACTGCATGCCTTTTCAAGCGCAATGATATTGATTAAAAATCAATTTTCAGCAAAATTACTGTCGCCGATCGGTTCAATCCCATGACGCCGCAATCGAATGACGGGCGCTCCGCAATCATTAATCCGGACGTTTTTTACGAACATCCGACCTCATCATACCCGCCATGGCACTGCATGGGCAATGTTGTCAGATTAAACTCAGGATCTCCATGCTGTAAGACAATACCTCGCCCCAAGCGTTGGCAGGTTGCCCAAACTGCGGTGGCTGATGCATCGCATGCGCGATCGGTTCAGCGTTGAGCAATCCGTTTTGCGCAGTCGCGCAGTGCCCCTCTGCAATGGACAGATCTGGCGCCGCTAGTCGTTGCCGATTCAAGCGCCAGCCTGATGCCTGGCAAATGCCCTCGGCTCAATCATTGTCTATGCGCATCATCTGATGCCCGCTCTTCCCGAAGCCTGCAGCGTCACAAAATGCGTGCAGGAAGCCGACATTTAGCCTGAAAATGCCTATTTTTTCTGTACGTACGGTGGCGTACGGTGCAAAGAGCGACGTAAAGGTAAAATAGTTACACAAAGTAATAAAAAGCAACTCAAAGCAACACAAAACAATGCCAAGCAAGCCCGCGCAAACCGTCCAAGTTTACGCCCCACGTGCCAAAATTAATAAGGAAAACACCATGAGCAATACACCAGATACGCACCGAAAACTGCATCCGATGATGATCGTCGCTGCAGTTGCAGTCGTCCTGTTTTGCGCTGTCGGCATCGCTGCAATGATGGGTTGGTTGCCATCATCAATCGGTGGCAACGCCAGCGATGCACCGATAGCGGCCGAGGTTGCACCATCACCCAAAGCGCCCGAGAAACAGGCCTCGAAACAACCTCAAGCGCCCGATCGCGTAGCGCTCGAGGCTGCATGCTCGAATTGCGGCATGATCGATTCGATCCGCGAAATCAAGACCCGCGCAGAAGGCAGCGGTGTCGGTGCCGCTGGCGGCGCCATCGTCGGTGGCGTGCTGGGTAACCAGATCGGCGGCGGCACGGGTAAACAATTGGCCACCGTCGCTGGCGCCATCGGCGGTGCCTTCGCGGGCAATCAAATCGAAGGCAACGTCAAGGCCACGACCAGTTACGATGTGACGGTACGACTAGACAATGGTACAACCCGTACCATCCGTCAATCCGGGCAACCGCGCTGGAACGCTGGCGACCAGGTCAGGATCGTCGGCGATGAGATTCGTTCGAACTAGTATCGAACCGGAAATGGCTGCGCCAACAGGAACCTATCGTTTTTCGCGCAGTCAAATTACTTGGCAATAATGCATTTTAATGGCGTTATTGCCAACATGTATGCCAGCGAACACACGTTGGCTTCGCCGATGTCGATCATTGCACGGCAGATACGAAGATTGCTACTGTCGGGCCTTTGAACTACGTTGGTCAGAGCGGATCGGACGCTGGCGGAACGATCCGTTTTAGTGGCATAACCTATAGTTACAACCGTTAGAATAGGAGTACCCCTCATGCTCTATACAATTGCTGTAGTGTTGATCATACTTTGGCTGGTCGGACTGGTCACTGCATATACTATAGGTGGTTTCATTCACATCTTGATAGTGATCGCCGTAATCATGATTTTGCTGCGCATCATCAAAGGTCGAGGCTTGTAGCGCCCCTTGCCGATCAGTCTCAACAGTCCCAATAACTCTGATCTTGGCATAATGCACTTAATGCAAATTTTTTATATTAAATACAAGTTTTTATTGTTACTTCTTCACCAACACCATCACCTTACTTAATCGCCAACAAGGAGACATACCATGAATCAATTCAAAAAAAGCACGCTCATCGGCACCATTGTGCTTGCCATGGCCGTGTCGGGCTGTGCTGAATTATCGACAACTCAACGTGGCACAGCCACCGGCGCTGGCGTAGGCGCAGGACTGGGCGCGCTGCTGGGCGCCACCACCGGCGGCGGCGGCGGTGGCCGCGCTGCTGGTGGCGCAGTGCTGGGTGCAGCTGCCGGTGCCATCGTCGGCAATGTCTGGTCAACCCGGATGGAAAACCAGAAGCGCACGATGGAACAGGCGACCCAGGGCACTGGCGTGCAAGTGAGCCAGACCGCAGACAATCGCCTGAAATTGGAAATCCCAAGCGATATTTCATTTGATACCAACCGGGCTGAGATCAAGCCGAACTTGCGCCCGGTCCTCGATCGTTTTGCAACAACGCTGAACCAGAATCAGACGACGACGGTCAGTATCATCGGCCATACCGACAATACCGGCAGTGATGCGATCAACCAGCCTTTGTCGGTCGAGCGCGCAGCCAACACCCGGGATTATCTGGCGGCGCGTGGCGTGTCCCCTACCCGCATCGTTATCGAAGGCATGGGTTCAAGGCAGCCGGTCGCATCGAACAACGACAGTGCCGGCCGCGCCCGCAACCGCCGGGTCGAGATCTTCGTATCAGAAGCGGCAACACGCTGACAGTAAACGGCATGTTTCAGTACCTGAACATGCCGTTGTCGGCGCATTGTTAAGTCACTTTCCGAACTGGCGCTCTGGCGCGGTTAAGAGCATGCCAGGTCCGGAAAACCACGGCGGCGCAAATGGAGTTGCGATGCATCGTATTTTGTTCAGTCTGATTGCCGCGACGCAGTTTGCGGCACTACCATCGTTGGCACAAGACATCAAGCACGACATAAAGCCCGGCTTATGGGAAGTCCACAACAAAATGACCTCGGTCAATCCCGAGACGGATCAGGCCGTGTCGATGTTACTGCACTTCATGGGCAACTTGCCGCCGGAGCAGCTTCAGCGAGTGCAGGAAATGGCTACAGGCCAGGGCTTGACGATGCCGCAATTCACGCCAGGCGGCGGGATCGGCCTGAAGGCTTGCGTGACGCCAGAAATGGCTGCCAGCAAGCAAGTGCCGAATTTCCAGCAAGGCGAGTGCAGTTCAAACAATGTCGCCATCGAAGGCGGCATGAAAATGGCCTTCGTGTGCAGTAATCCGGTGTCGAGCGGCAACGGCACGCTCAAATTCACCAGCGCTACCCATTTCACGATGAAAATGAACGTGACCAGCAATCTGCGCGGCAAACCAGAACACGTGACCGTCGATTCCACTGGCCGATGGCTGGGCGCCGATTGTCCGCTGCAACCACGTTAATCCGGCATCAGGCTATAGCGCAAACTGCGGGCGCAGCGACCTGCATGCCGGTCACTGCCACCGCGTGCGTCGCAATATGCGCGCGATGCAGAAGCGGACGCACAAGCCGATGCACAAGCGCTAGAACGCATGACGCAAACCGAAGTTGAGCGCAGCGCCGCCCACGCCAGCATTGGTGTCGGCGGCATTATTTTTGATCCTGGCATACGCAGCAAAAAAATCGGTCTGCCTGGACAGCGCATGGGTAATCCCGATCGCGAACTGGGCTGCATCCCGATTCGCCAAGCTGCGGTCATCATGGCGAATGTGCGACACCATCAAGGTCGTCGTCGCACCAAATGGCATGGCCAGACCAACGAGCCCATCATGGCTATCGGCCGAGTTCGTCGGCAGCAGCAGCGTGCCATACGGATAAGTATCGCTCCAGCGTACGTTGCTGCTGCCAGCATGCCTGCCGTAAGCGGCATAGGCGGTCGCGAAGCCGAAATTGACGTTGGCAGAAAATAGCGTATCGCGGGCCGAGTTGTCGACTCTCGGAGCGGCGCTGGAAGCACCGATCAAATTGCTCTTTTTCTGCCTGGAAATACCCAGTGTGAAAGGTCCTCGGGCATAGCCCAGCGTTGCGCCATAGACACGGTTAACCGCGTTGCTATGTGTCGATTCGGCAAAACTGTACATTGCGCCTGCGCTCAAGCCATGCAATCTGGGAGTCACATAAGCAATGTCATGGCGTTTTTCCGTGTAAGCGTATCGGTCGCGGCCAAACGCTTGCTCGGACAGGCCAGCAGATTCAGGACGATGCTCGGGCAGATGTGCGAACAACTGCAAGCTACTCAGCGTCAGTGCGCCAAACTTGCTGACAATACCGACATAAGATTGGCGAGCGAACACGCTGCCTGGATCGATAGGCTGGGCGTCATCCAGGTTGACAAGCGTCCATCGGTCCATGCCATAAGCATGGTGGCGCCGCTTCCTTGATGTTACGACACTGGCGCCATCATTGCAGTCATCGCAAGCGCGCTCGAACAAGGCAGCGGCGTCAGGCCAGCCATACGGATCGCTCAAGGTTTGCGCCTGTACCCCGCCGGCACCCGCACCGGCGAGGGCAAACACCAAGCCAGCCATGGTTGTACCAACCTTGATCCCATGCCGGCAACGCGACCGGATGAGCGATTTCTTTTTTCTCTTCAACATGACCCTACCCTCCTCGGTGTCACGCTTTCAATATACCAAAGCCACCTGCACCGGACATCGGAAATAGCAAGAGCATTGTCATTTAAT
This sequence comes from Janthinobacterium sp., assembly GCA_047623125.1. Taxonomy (GTDB): domain Bacteria; phylum Pseudomonadota; class Gammaproteobacteria; order Burkholderiales; family Burkholderiaceae_D; genus Janthinobacterium. The sequence continues at coordinate 7,991 of JBLHNV010000020.1, forward strand.
CACCGTCTATCCTGTTTTTTCGCAGCGTCTGGCGTATAGTTCGACAAAACGCGCATGGTTTATGTTCACCATTTTGCGCAAATTTTTCCACTCATCGAACAAGGCCGCTTTCCATGACTCACCAATTGGCAAAAACACTGTATGAAAGCAAGCTGGGTAGCACCGATGATGCCTTGCGCTGCGTCAAGGATGGCGATTTCATCATCGTTCCATCCGGCGTAGGCGAGCCGCCGACGCTGTTGACGGCGCTGTCAGAACAGCGACGTCGCTTTCGCGATGTCAAAGTTGCGCAAATTTTGGCATTGCGCAAATACGGCTACTTCGATTGCGACACGGTGGAGCACGTGCGCCATGTCGCGCTGTTTTTCGGCGGCGCCTCGCGCGCAGCGGGCCAGGCCGGGTGGGCCGATTTTATCCCGGCTTATTTCTCGGAACTGCCGAACCTGATCGAGTGCGGTCACATTGCCTCCGACGTGGTCTTTTCAATGGCATCACCGATGGATGAACATGGCTACTTCGCGCTCAGCCTGGGCGCTGATTACACGATGGCCGCCGTGCAAAAGGCGCGCGCGATCGTACTTGAAGTCAATCCGAACGTGCCGTTCGCACACGGCCAGTGCCATATCCATATTTCGCAAGTGAGTGCGCTAGTGGAGAGTAGCGATCCGATACTCGAGGTGGGTTTGCCGAGCATCGGCCCGGTTCAGGAAGCCATCGGAAAATATGTGGCCGACATGATAGACGACGGCTCGACACTGCAAATCGGTTACGGCGGCATTCCCGATGCGGTCGTCATGCAACTGACCGCCAAGCATGATCTGGGCATTCATACCGAGATGATCGGCGACGGCATTTTGACGCTGATCGAGTGCGGCGCGGTGACCAACCGCAAAAAGACGCATCTGCCCGGAAAAATGGTGGCCACTTTTGCACTCGGTTCGAAAAAGCTATATCAATTCATGCATCAGAACCCGATGCTCGAAATGCACCCAGTCAACTTTACCAACGACCCGGCAACAGCCGGCTTGAACGATCATCTGGTGACGATCAATGCCAGCTTGCAAATCGATCTGCTGGGCCAGTGCGGCTCCGAGAGTCTGGCCCACCTGCCTTATTCGGGCACCGGCGGCCAGGTCGATTTTGTGCGCGCCGCCAATCGCTCGCGCGGCGGCAAGGCATTCATCGTGTTGCCCTCAACGGCCAAGGATGGAACCATTTCCCGCATCGTGCCAACACTCACTGCCGGCACCCACGTCACCACCGGCAAGAACGATATCAATTATGTCGTCACCGAATACGGCGTGGCCCAATTGCGCGGCAAAACGGCGCGCCAGCGTGCCGCCGAATTGATCGCCATCGCGCATCCCGACTTCAGGGGACAGTTGCGCCAGGCTGCCGCACGCATGCAAATATATTGAACCAATGAGGCATGCTGGCCACGCTCGCTGCCTCATCCAGGACGGCTAATCGGACATCCATCTACGCAATAGGGCACTGGGCCGGACATCAACGAGCGCCGCATGTACACTAGCGCTTTTTGATCCCAGCGGTCCAGCCGCTTTCCCCATGTCTGTTTTACTTGACCGCATAGACGTCGACACCGATCGCATCGATATTCTGATTGAACTGATCGACACCGTGCGCCCCAGACGGCCACAGGACGATGCCAGCGCCAGCGTGCATTTACTGTGCGAGCAGCTCAAGCACAACCCGCACCATGCGTATGCGCTGCGCGGCTACCTGCTGCGCTTGCTCGAAAAACGGCGCCAGACCAGCTTGTACACCGACATCGGCGTGCTGTCGAATGACGGCTTTTTTTCCGAACTCAGGCGCCGGATTTCCTATCGCATCTTGCCGCCGGCGCTGGGCGACTTGTCGCTTTGCGACGCGCTCGATCAGGTGCTGTATCTCGATACCGATGACATCTGGATCAGCGCCGTGCCTGCCTCGGACTGGCTCAAGTTGTTTGACGTCATCGCCGCCGCCGGTGGCGCCGACGCCGCTACCGGCAACATCACACACGACGGCATGCTGGCGGCGATCCGGACACTGTCTTACCGGATCTGCGCAATCGGACTGGAACCAAAACTATCCCAGATCTATTCCGACATAGAAACCTTCGGATCGCCGTTCGTGATGCAAAATGTCGAAGTCAACGCCTTCCTGGACGCGCACATGCACGACGGCGGCGGCGACCGTGCGCACGACAGCGCCAAACATTTGCTGGTCATGCTCGACCAGTGCGATACGGTGATCGCCAAAGTGCGCAGAGGTGCGCGCCAGAAGGGCACCAGCATCGCCCTCACTTATCTGCTGGTAGCGCTGATGCAGAGCATAGAGCGCATGCGCAAATTATTGTTCATGGTCGATGCGACCGGCGCAGCGGCTGCCGCGCGCACGGTGAGCGCGGCAGAAGCCGACAGCGCGATTGCGCCTGATGCGCAGCGCAACGCTGCAATGGCGCTGGCACTGGAACTGATCGTGGCCAACAATAACAAATATGCAGTGCATGAACTGTTCGCCGACAATATCGACTTGCTCGCACGCAACATCACTGAAAACGCCAGTCGCACCGGCGAACAATATATGGCCGAGTCGCGCAGCAAGCTGTGGCAAATGTTCATCGCGGCATCCGGCGCTGGCATCATCGTCGGTTTCATGGCCATGTTCAAGGTCTTGTTATCTTATCTGCGCGCTGCGCCGCTGGTCGAAGCGTTTCTGTTCAGCATGAACTATTCGATCGGTTTCATGTTCATCCACCTGATGCACTTCACGGTAGCGACCAAGCAACCGGCGATGACCGCATCGCGCATTGCATCGGGCTTGCATAGCGCAGACGGACGCAATATCGATCTCGACAGCATGGCCGAATTGATCAACAAGGCATTTCGCACCCAATGCATGGCCGTGCTGGGCAATCTGGCGACGGTGATTCCGACCGCTTACCTGCTCGCCACGGCATTCGCCGCCATCACCGGTCACCATCTGGTGGGACCGGAAAAAGCGCAGCACATGTTGCATGAAGTCAATCCGATCGGCAGTCTGGCGCTGTGGTATGCGGCGATCGCCGGCTTCGGCTTGTTTCTGGCCGGCCTCATCTCCGGCTATTACGATAATCAGGCGCTGTACTCGCGGATGGCGCAGCGCATCGTCCAGGTGCGTAGCCTCGCGCGCCTGCTGGGACCGCAGCGACTTGTCCGGCTCAGTTTGTACCTGCAAGACAATCTGGGCGCGCTGATGGGCAATTTCTATTTCGGCATTTTGCTGGGCAGCATGGGAACACTGGGTCATCTGCTGGGTTTACCGATCGATATCCGCCACATCACCTTTTCTGCCGCCAACTTTGCAACGGCGTTGGTCGGACTCGATCACAATATAAGCTGGCTACTGGCATTGAAATCGATCGCCGGCATTTTTGCGATCGGCGCCGTCAATATGGTCGTCAGCTTTGGCCTGGCGCTATGGGTCGCGCTACGCTCGCGTCAGGTGCGTTTTCAACATGGCTTTGCGTTGCTGAAAGCGCTGCAGCGCCGCTTCTGGAGCGCACCGATCGATTTCTTCATCGGCTCCAGACAAGCGCCTGACGCGCTTGTCTCAAAAGATGAGGGCCAATAAGAGGAAGCCATGACGACCTCGGGCCGGCTGCAGCGGATCTTGCTGAGCGATGTACTTGGCGATGTACTTGGCGTTGTACTTGGCGATGTACTTGACCATATACTTGGCCGCGTACTGGCCGCCGGCACTTCCTTGCCCAAGGTCAGTGCACTCGGCGCAACGCTGAAGACCGATGCGCTACCCGGGCAATACCAATGCCAAGAGTTTGCGGTTTCGCCCCGGATACCGATGCAAGGACAGCTGCGACATCGGCGGGCGCAATACCGGCGTGATGGTCAAAAGACCGGCAGTGGCGCCCTTCCCTTGGATTTTCCTGCGCAACTGGCGCGATCAAGGTGCCGACGACTGGTCTGATGTCACGTTTTTTCAGCGCGGCCCAGCGGCGGCGACAAATTGGTCAGAGCCAGCGCCAGCGCACCCGGAAACGGCCATGCCAGGGCCAGCGCCAGCGCACCAGAAGACGGCCATGAAAGCATCCAGCAATGGGCGGCGCGCATCCTGAATTGGTGGCTACAACATTACTGGCGGCATTACTGCAGATCCGGTCATGCGCTCAGTGGCCCGGCCGGTTGCGACCAAATGATGACGCTGCGCTGTCCGACCAGGCACCGCTATTGTGTACAAAGGTGGTACTGGCGGCATGCGCAAACACGGCCTGATCAGGCAGCCAGGTATAGCGCTGCACAGTGATCTTGCCTGGCGCCACATGCAGCACATTGAACGAGTTCGATTCACCGCGTCCGCGCGTCGATGTCGCCGTACCCGCTTGCACCATCAACGCCGCATAAGCGCCTATCTTGTGGCGCGCCGCGCTGTTGCCGGCGTGACTGGCATGCAAATGTCCTGCCAGCAATAAGTCGACGCCGCAATCGGCGAAGGTGGCCATCGCTAGTGCAGCGCTGCCCACCAGATGGCTCTTGCCGAACGGCGCCGGCAAGTCGAACGGGTGATGCGATACCAGGATTTTTGTCAGCGCCGGATCGACGCTGTCAAAGCGGGTGCGGATGGCAGAGATTTGCTGCGCGTTGATGCGGCCATCCTTGATCGTCAGCGCGCGCGCCGTGTTGACGCCAAGAACGGCGATCTCATCATCGACAAACTCGGGCTGGACCTGATCCCCGAAATAGCGGCGATACCTGGTCAGCGGCGTCAGGAAACGGCGCGCGACGTTATACATGGGCACGTCGTGATTACCGGGCACCACCAGCCAAGGCGCCGGCAACGCGTCGAGAAAATCGCGCGCGGCCTGAAACTCATGCTTGCGCGCACGCTGCGTCAAATCGCCCGAGACCACCACCAGATCCGGCGCGATGCTGGCCACCAGCGCAGTCAATGGCGCGAGCAAGGCCGGGTCGACGTGACCAAAATGTAAATCGGACAAATGTATCAATATGCGCATCTAAATCCTTGTTGGCGCTGGCCGTCAGTGCTCAGGAACGATGACGGCCAGCGCTCCCGGGCGAATGCAGTAATGCAAGGGCGTCGCCATGACCGTCACTTCGCCGTCGGTGGCCACGTGCAAGCGTTTGTGACGCGTGAAGACTTCTATTTCGGGCGCCAGCAGCATATTGAAATCGCTCGCCTGCGCAAGGCGTCCGAACAGTGCGCGCAGGGCCAAACGCAGCAGTCCCAAACGACCCGGACGCTGCGCAACATACAGGCTCAGCGTGGCACCATCGAGCCGACGTCGTTCGCCGATATTGAAACCTTGCATCACGTATTCATTATTGCCGATGAAAACGAAAGGCGCACGCCGCGCATGCCGTTCACCATTGACGATCAGGCGCACACTCAGAAAGGACAAGCGCCGCAACGCCGTCGTCGTCGCCCAGCCCAGCGCCAGCCATTTTCCGCGCCCAAGCCGGCGCTGCTGCTGCTCCCGATCGCGCACGATGTCCGGATACAAACCCAGGCTGGAATTATTCAGGAAAATGCGCCCATTGACCTCGCCCACATCAACCTTGGCAATGTGTCCCCGCGCCAGATTGGCGATTGCCAGGTCCAGCGCCAAAGGGATGCCCAGATCCTTGGCAAAGTGATTCAACGTGCCCAGTGGCAGCACCCCCAACGTCGCGGCGCTGCCGACCAGTTTGGATGCCACCGCATTAATGGTGCCGTCGCCGCCGCCGGCAACGACGATAGGAGCACCCTGCTCGCGCGCCTGCGTGGCGCACGCGATCAATTCTGCAGCGCTGCTGGCAAGAAAGATGGTCGGGGCGAAATCAAAGGCCCTGAACCTGGCATCGAGTTCGGCGCTCCACTGTGCGTCATAGCCGATACCGGCGCTGGCATTAATGATCACGACGACGGGTTTCGGCATGGCTTCCTTGAGTTGCTTGCTTGAGTTGCTTGCTTGAATGGCTTGAATTATCGCTCCAGCCTGGCAGCACGACGGCGACGCAACGTGGAACTGGCTGTGATGCAGATCGCCAGCCAGCCGCAACTCTCGGCCACCGCAGCGAGCACGTCGCTGAAATAATGAACGCCCAGATAAATCCGGCTTGCGCCGACCAGCAACACCATCAGCAACGCTACAGCCACGATCCCCATGCGAGTCCACTTTGATCGCGTCATACTCATCAGATAAGCGGCAAAGATGCCATACAACAGCGTGGCTGCCGCCGTATGGCCGCTGGGAAAACTGTAGCTTGCCAGCGTCAGTATCGCATCCTCCGAAGCGGGGCGCGCGCGCATGAAGACCTGCTTGAGCAGCGCATTGAGCAGCATCCCGCCCGGAATCGCTACTACGGCCATCAGCAGCCAGTCATGCGCCTTTTTCCGCCAGAACCAGACGCCCAGCAGCAATCCCAGCGCACCGATGCCGGCGATGCCATGGACGTGGGTAAAGATCAGCATCAACCGCGTCAGCGTGTCCGTGGCATGGCCCTGCAAAAATTGCGCAACATGCCGGTCCAGCATCTCGATCCACGGCGTGCCACCCGTCACTTGACTGGCGATGCTGCCAAATATCCAGGCAGACAGCGCCAGCAGCACTACTCCCAGCGTCAGGTGCAGCCCCAGTTCTCCCTCCCGCGCACAGCGCGCGGCGATGAATCTGTGCAGCCTTGTGCCGTGGTTTTTCTTCATATGATCCATCGTGTTGTCATTGTTATACCTCCTGTACTGCCATTCTATTGCCAACGCAAAAAGATGCCAAACAACTGTTTATTTATACAGTTACTGTGTATTTATACAGTAATCATGCTAAGCTCAAGCCTGGTTCAACCCATCTCCGTTAAAAGGAACAGTCATGACACCCTCTGGCAGCGCGACACACTCACGGTTCGGCCTGGAATATGCGCCGAGTTCGTTTCTGGTACGACTGGGCAAACGTGAAATGCTGGTGTGCCGTGATTTTCGCAAACGTTTCTATGCAGTCAATCCCGTCATCGAATGCGACACCGGCATCGAAGCGGGCCACGTCGAAGTATTGCTGATGCGGCGCTGGTTGCTGATACTATCAAAAGCGCACTGATCCGGCGTCATGGTGAGCAGCACTTTCCAGCGCCGTTATCAAACCGGTTGCTGCCACCGGGCCGGTCGCGATGACCTGTTTCTGCCCTTTGACCAGCCATGCCCAGTGCATGCCCAGTGCATGCAGGCAGCATTTCCTGCAGCGGACCCAGCGTCACAAGGCCGCGGCGCGCAGCCAGATACAGCAGCTTGAAATCATTGTCGACATCAAATTTTTGCCGGATCAGCGATAGATCATTGAACACCGTTTTTGGAATCAATTGCGTCGAACTGGCAATCTGTAGCAACGATTCACTCAGTACCGGCATGCGCAACACGTCAAATTCGCGCGGCGTCAACTCGCTCAGCGCAGCGTCGCCTTTGGCCACCACTTGCAAACCCGGTTCAGCGTCCGGCAAGCGCCGGTAGCCGGTTCTGACGAGCGCGTGGCCGTCGACCAAAATGATCCGCAGCATTGCTGTGCCCATTGCTGCTCCATTGCCATTTCGATACTAATTTCGGTTCCTGTTGCGCCGCCATCGGCAGGCTGACCTCCAGCAGCAAGCCGCGCATGGCGATCGTGACTTCGCAATGCTGCGCAGCGCTATGCCACACGAATTAGTCAACGCTCCCTGCAAGACACGATACCGCACCAGGCCCACGCTTTCAGCGACATTGGGCAGCTGGGCCGGCATCTGCAGCGAGCAACACATGCCCGCTGTGCGCTGCTGCCAGCTATCGGGCAATGCACGCAGCGCGCTGGCCTGTCCAGGTCCGCCCAAGCCGTGCGGTCGCCGCCGGCCAAGCGCGGCAAGCCCGCGTCCAGATCGCACACCGGCGCCAGTGGGCGATCGGCCGGGCAACAGACGACGAACAAAATATTCCGGAAAAGATCAAGCATGCGACACACAAGCGAACAGTATCGCCAAGCCGCTCTTCGATTTCGAAAGCCGGATTGGGCCTGATGCGACTGATCAGGGGTTCGGACGCCATGACTTCGCTGCGCACGGCGCTGCGCAGTGACATCAGGTGAATCGCCAGGGTCACTGCAAGCACTCCCAGCAGTCACAGCAGTCACAGCAGCAGTGCCCCGAGATGGCCCGGCAGGCGTCGCCTGAGATCCATTTTCGCCTCCATGTACAATCGGTCACAATTTCAAGCATGATTCATACCACTTTTTTGCAAGCTGGAAATTTTCCCTGATTTTAACGTGAACCATTGCCGGGACTGACGGTACAGGCGCTCTCTACAATAGCGCGACAGGACTGCGGCGCAGGCATTGCCAGCTGCACCCATGATGACGTTGCGACCTGGATGGCCATGGCATGGACAGTACAAATAGAGAACAACAATAACAACAATAACAACAACGCTAACCGACAAAAACAGGATACAGACCGTGACACATTTGATGCTGAAACACCCGTTTTTTCGCCGCCAACCGCGCAGCGCCATGGTGCTGGCAATGGCTGCCGCATTCCATCCGCTGGCTCAGGCGCAACAGGATGCAGGCATGGAAACAACCATGCAAACCGTCGAGATCATCGGCACCACGCCCTTGCCTGGCATAGGCCAGAGGCGTAACGAGATCGCCG
>JBLHNV010000021.1:0-16234 GCA_047623125.1 Janthinobacterium sp.
CCGATTTTTTCGATGACTTTGCGCGCAATGCCCGGTGCCGGCGCTTCTTCGATGACTTTCTGGTGGCGCCGCTGCATCGAGCAATCGCGCTCGCCGAGCCAGACTGCATTCTTGAATTCGTCGGCCAGAATCTGGATTTCCACGTGGCGCGGATTTTCCAGATATTTCTCCATGTAGACTTCCGGATTGCCGAAGGTGTTGCCGGCTTCCGTTTTCGTCATCGTGACGGCATTGAGCAGCGCCGCTTCGGTATGGACGACACGCATGCCGCGTCCGCCGCCGCCGCCGGCTGCCTTGATGATGACCGGGTAACCGACCTTGCGTGCGGTCTGGATGATGACCTTCGGATCATCGGGCAGCGCGCCTTCGGAGCCGGGCACGCAAGGCACGCCAGCCTTGATCATCGTTTGCTTGGCCGACACCTTGTCGCCCATCAGGCGGATGGATTCGGAGCGCGGACCGATGAAGACGAAGCCCGATTTCTCGACGCGCTCGGCAAAGTCGGCATTTTCAGACAGGAAACCATAGCCCGGGTGGATCGCTTCGGCATCCGTCACTTCAGCCGCGCTGATAATGGCCGGCATGTTCAGGTAGGAGAGGCTGGACGGGGCCGGTCCGATGCAGACGGATTCGTCTGCCAACTTGACGTATTTGGCTTCCTTGTCTGCTTCGGAATGGACGACGACCGTCTTGATGCCCATTTCGCGGCAAGCGCGCTGGATGCGAAGGGCGATTTCACCACGGTTGGCAATGAGAATTTTTTCAAACATGGAGTGTCCGCGTTGGTCTGTGAGAGCCGGCAAGCCGGCACGTAGAGTTAATCAGGGCTGCGGCCATTGGCGGCTGCGCCATCCGTCTAACCGATCACGAACAGTGGCTGGCCGAATTCGACCGGCTGGCCATTTTCGACCAGGATCTGAGTCACTACGCCAGCGGCATCGGTATCGATTTCATTGAGCAGCTTCATCGCTTCGATGATGCATACCGTGTCGCCGTCCTTGACGGTAGAGCCGACTTCGACGAATGCCGGGGAGCCCGGTGCGGCCGAGCGGTAGAACGTGCCGACCATCGGCGACTTGACGACATAACCTGTCGGTTCGGCCGCAACGACGGTTTCGGATGCCGGCGCGGCAGTTGGCGCAGGCTGGTAATGCGGCTGCTGTTGCATGCCTGGCTGCATCATGACGACTTGATTTTGTGCCAGTGCGGATGACTTGACGATGCGCACTTTGCTTTCGCCTTCGGTCACTTCCAGCTCTGCGATATCCGATTCTGCGACTAAATCGATCAAGGTCTTGAGTTTTCGTAGATCCATGTGCAACCCCCGGGAATAATGTTGTTTTAAATTAATCAAAATTTCTGCAGCGTATATAAAGATAATGCATGCAGATAGTTTGAATTAGTGTTGAGTTAGTATTGAATTAGTGTTTATTCAGCATAAAGTCGATCGCGAGGCGATATCCGGCGATGCCCAGTCCGCAGATCGTGCCTTGCGCGATTGCACTGAGGAAAGAGTGATGCCGGAACGTTTCACGCGCGTAAATATTTGACATGTGGACTTCGATGAAAGGAATCGCCACCGCCGCCAGCGCATCGCGTAGCGCCACGCTGGTATGGGTCAATCCGCCCGGATTGATGATGATGGCATCGACCCCTTGTTCTCTGGCGGCATGAATGCGGTCGATCAGTATACCTTCATGGTTGCTTTGAAGGCAACACAATCGTGCGCCTGCGGCGCTTGCCTGAGCTTGCCCCGCTTGCTCTAAGTCCGCCAGCGTACTGGCACCGTAGATTTCCGGTTCGCGCGTACCCAGCAAATTCAGGTTGGGGCCGTTCAGCAGCAGAAGGTTTTTTGCCATGTATTGCACCGTTATTACGCGAAAGTTTCGCATTTTGCCGCCAAAGGACGGCATTGGCAAGAGAAAAAACCAGCTGCCGGATTTACATGGCAGCCAAATCCGCCCGCAATTGCTTGAATTTCAAAATGCCCAGATACGTCTTCCTGACTTGTCCATCGGCGCCGATCAGTACAGTGTAGGGCAGACCGCCCACCGTATTGCCCAGTTGACGCGACAACTCGGTGCCGCTGACGCCCGCCACATACAAAGGATAGGCGATGTTGAATTTTTTGGCAAACTGGGCGATATTATCAGGGGTATCGATGCCGATGCCGATGATTTGCAGGTTTTTTCCGGCGTATTCAGCCTGCAAGGCGGACAGTTCAGGCATTTCTTCGACGCAAGGAGTGCACCATGGAGCCCAGAAATTGACCAGCAACGCCTTGCCTTTCCATTGCGACAACGCTTGCGACACACCATCGGCATCCGGCAGCGTCTGCGCATATAAAGCCTGGACCGGGCCGCTGAGCTTGGGCTCGGGCTTGGGCGTGGCCGCATAGACGCCGATGATGCCGAACAGCAGTCCGATGCCGCAATACAGCAGCAAATTTTTTCTGGTCATTTTCAAAATCGATTCCTGTTCGCGTTGATGGTGTTCTCTGTGTTGTCCGTGGCGCCAGCGAGCATGGCCAGCAAGCCGGCCCTATCGGTGCGCATCGTGCTGCCATCGGCCTTCGGCTTTTGCGCTCCGCGCAGATCGGCATGGTCATACAGCGCCGCATGCACACCTTCGCCGTGCCAGATGAAGCTGACGGTTTCGACCGCGGCGTAGCGCCGACCCTTGAAATGGGGGGTTTCCGACAATTCGAAGCGGATGTTCTTGTCCAGCAGGAACAGTTCGACTTCCTTGGCACTGTCGGCAAACAGTTGCAACTCGATGTCGTCATGCGCTCCGGCGCTGCCATGCCATACCGCGCCGGTCAGCAATGGATGAAATCGGTCCAGCGCCTGCATCAGTTGCAGCGCCAGCATGCGCAAGTGCAACAAGCGCGCCGGCTGCGTGTTGGCCAGAAAAAGCGCATTGTACAGTTGCACCTGCTGTTCGATTTGCGCATCGTCGGGCAGCACGCAATTGTGCTGCTGTTTCAAGATCTGACGGGCAGCCTTGCGCTTGGCGCTTTCGTAGTCGGCGCCATCTTGCGCAATCATGCGCGCTGCGGTCGCAGCAATAGCGGCCCGCAGTTGTAATTCGTTATCGAAATAGTTTGCCATCATTGAACAGATGATACTCTGAAGCGGTGAAAGCCACCGCGTCAGGTAAAATCCCATATTCACTTTAGCTACACCAGCCACCTTCACCATGCATATTCATATTCTCGGCATTTGCGGCACCTTCATGGGCGGTCTTGCCGTGCTCGCCAGAGAAGCCGGTCACCGCGTCACTGGCTGCGATGCCAATGTCTATCCGCCGATGAGTACCCAGCTTGAAGCCCAGGGCATTGCGCTGATCGAGGGTTACGGCCTGGAGCAACTCGCACTTGCGCCTGATCTGTATGTGATCGGCAACGTGGTGTCGCGCGGTAATGCGCTGGTCGAGGCAATCTTGAACCGCAGCTTGCCTTATGTTTCGGGGCCGCAGTGGATAGGAGAGCATATATTGCGCGATAAATGGGTGCTGGCGGTGGCCGGCACGCACGGCAAGACGACGACGGCGGCGATGCTGGCCTGGATTCTGGACGATGCCGGTTATGCGCCGGGGTTCCTGATCGGCGGCGTGCCAATGAATTTTGGTATTTCGGCCCGGCTGACCGGGCCTGGCGCCGATGCCGGGTCCGATTCGGCATTCTTCGTCATCGAAGCCGATGAATACGACACGGCATTTTTCGACAAGCGCAGCAAGTTCGTGCATTACCACAGCAAGACGGCCATATTGAATAACCTGGAATACGATCACGCTGATATTTTTCCCGATTTGGCTGCGATCGAAACGCAATTCCATCATTTGGTGCGTACCGTGCCGGGCATAGGCCGTTTGATCGTCAATGCCGATCAGGCATCTTTGACCCGCGTGCTCGAACGCGGTTGCTGGAGCGAACGTGAAAGCTTTGGCACCGCAACGGGTCTTGAGCGTCATCTTGATTGGGCCATGGCGGAGCACGACGACGGCAGTTTCGACGTGCTGTTTCAAGGCAGCAAGGCGGCTACCGTGCACTGGAATTTGACGGGCCGGCACAATCGCTGCAATGCACTGGCGGCGCTGGCTGCAGCGCGCCATGTCGGCGTGCCGATCGCGCAAGGCGCGGCGTCGCTGGCCGCTTTTGAGAGCGTCAAGCGGCGTATGGAAGTACGCGGCGTTGTCAATGGCATCACGGTGTATGATGATTTTGCGCACCACCCGACCGCGATTGCGACGACAGTTCAAGGTTTGCGCCAAAAGGTCGGGTCCACTGGCCGCATTCTGGCCGTGCTGGAGCCGCGTTCGAACACGATGATGCTGGGCGCGATGAAAGATGCGCTGCCGGGCAGTCTGGTTGATGCCGATCTTGTGTTCGGCTTTGGCAGCCTGGCTGCGCTGGGCTGGAGTCTGGCTGATGCGCTGGCGCCGCTGGGGGCGTGCGCACGCAGCTTCGACGATATCGATGTGCTGGTGCAGGCCATCGCTGATCTGGCCTTGCCCGGTGACCAGATCGTGGTCATGAGCAATGGCAGTTTCTGTGGCATCCACCAGAAAATCTTGCAGGCGCTGGCGCGATGATCCTGTATCTGCACGGTTTTCGCTCGTCGCCATCGTCGATGAAGGCGCGCCTGATGGGTCGGCACATGGATGACCTGGGCCTGGGTGCTCATTATCTGTGCCCGCAATTGCCGGCTTCGCCTCTGGATGCGATCGAACTGGCCTTGGGTTTGCTTGATGGCTACCGGCCTGATCAGATCAGCCTGATCGGCTCGTCGCTGGGCGGCTATTATGCGACTTTCCTGGCCGAGCGCCTTGGCTGCCGCGCCGTCTTGCTCAATCCGGCCGTGACGCCGCTGCAAGACCTTGAGCAGCATGTGGGCATCCAGACCCAATTCCACAGCGACTTGCCCTTCGATTTCAAGCCGGCCTATATCGATGAATTACGCGCGCTCGCGGTCGACACCATCACGCTGGCGCAGCGTTACTATCTGCTGGCCGCCAGCGGCGACGAAGTGCTCGATTACCGAACGATGGTCGCGCATTATCCGGGCGCGCAGCAGCATGTGATCAACGGCAGCGACCATGGGATCGCCGAATTTGCGCAATATCTGCCGTCGGTGCTGGCGTTTTGCGGCATACCCGCTCGCGCAGGATCTGCCATGACCGTTGAAAAAACAGTTGCAGAGTCACCTTGAAGAGTCAACCTTGAAGAGTCAACCTTGAAAAATCACCATTGAAGAGTCACCATTGAAGAGTCACCATTGAAGAGTCACCCTTGAGGACGGCGTCGCTGCGCCTGGCGCAATGGCATCGCCATGTGAATGGCGTCAACGCGCCTGGGGCGCTGCGCGACTGGCTCACCGCTGGCGGTTCGCTGACGGCGAGGCTGAAGGCGCACAGTCCGGCTTTCCGGGTCCAGTGCCTGCATCAGCGCAGCGCGATGTGCTTGCCGGATGAAGCGGCGCTGATTGGCCTGGGGCGGCCGATGCGGGTGCGCGAGCGTACCGTCTTGCTCAATTGCAATGAGAATGCTGTCGTCTTCGCGCATACTGTGGTGCCGTTGACGGCGACGGCGTCGGATTGGCCGCTGTTCGGCGCCCTGGGCGAACGTTCGCTGGGGTCGACGTTGTTCGGCGACCCGCAGGTGCGGCGCGGTACTCTGGAATTTGCCCGCTTGCGTCCGGCGCATCCTCTGGTGCAGCAGGCGCGGGCTGCGCTGTTGGCGCAGGGAAAGGCCCTGCATGAAGACCAGATACTGTATGCGCGGCGCTGCGTCTATGCGCGTAAGCGGGGATTGCTGCTGGTCACCGAGGTGTTCCTGCCAGCGCTGGCGAGTCTGGGCCGCCGCGATGGCGACAGCAGACACAGTGCAGACTCAGTGAGCAATACACTGACCGGCACGCTTGCGACATGGCGATAAGAACACGTTGAAAAGCACACGTTGAAAAGCACACGCTGAAAAGCACACGCTGCAAAGAACAAATTGAGACCGACACACCCACTGGTAATTGGAATATGGCAATGAATTTATTTTTTGAAGAATCCGGCGATTTCAAGGTCGGCACGATGTTGTCGCATGCGGGCGAGGCGTATCAGGTCGAGATGGCCAGCGGCAAGCGCACCAAGGTCAAGGTCAAGGATGTGCTGCTGCAATATGAGCACCCCGCGCCAGCCGTGTTGCTCGAACAAGCCAAGGAAATCGCAGCTGGCATCGACCTCGAATTCTTGTGGGAAGTGGCGGGCCAGGAAGAATTCGGCTTTGTCGAACTGGGCGCCGAATACTTCGGCCATGCAGCGTTGCCGCACGAAGCGGCTGGCCTGATTCTGAGTTTGCATTCGGCGCCGATCTATTTCTACAAGAAAGGGCGCGGGCGCTACAAGCCGGCGCCGGAAGCGTCGCTGCGGGCGGCCCAGGCTGGCGTCGAAAGGAAAAAACAGCAGGCGCTGGTGCAGGCGGGTTATGTTGACGAATTGAAGGCGCATCGCTTGCCGCCTGCGCTGCAAGCGGTGATGTTGCCATTGTTGTTCAAGCCCGACAAGAATACGATTGAATACAAGGCGCTGGAAGCGGCATGCGACGAGATGCACATGAGCGCGCCGCGACTGATGCTGGCCGCCGGCGGTATTGCTTCGCCGAAGGCGTTGCATCTGTCGAAATTCCTGTTCGAAAACTTTCCGAAAGGGGCCGGCTTTCCCGATGACATCGTGGCCCCGGGCGTACCGAAAAACCTGCCACTGGCGGACGTCGCGGCCTTTTCGATCGATGACGTGACGACGACCGAGATCGACGATGCGTTTTCGGTCGTCGTGCAAGCCGATGGCATGGTGCGCATCGGCGTTCATATCGCTGCACCGGCGCTGGGCATCCGTCCCGACGATAACGTCGACAAGATTGCGCGTCAGCGCATGTCTACCGTGTACATGCCCGGCGACAAGATCACCATGTTGCCCGATAGTATAGTGGCCGCGTTCACGCTGGCCGAAGGATCGAATTGTCCGGCCGTATCGCTGTATGCGACGCTCGATCCGAGCAACTGGAGCGTGCAAAAGACCGAAACGCGCGCCGAACTGGTACCGATCGCGCGCAACCTGCGCCATAACGACCTCGACGAACTGGTGACCGAAGAAACACTGGCCAGCGGCGCGGGCGATTATCCGCACAAGACCGAACTGGCTCTGTTGTGGCAGTGGGCGCAGCAACTGGAAAAGGGGCGCATGAAAAAGCGCGAAGGCTTCGGTTTGCGGCAGGAACAAAACAATCGTATCGATTTCAATTTCTACGTCGACAACGATGTCGTCAGTGTAACGCGCCGCAAACGCGGCGCGCCACTCGACAAGATCGTCGCCGAGCTGATGATTTTTGCCAACAGCACCTGGGGCAAGCTGCTGCATGACCATGGCGTGCCCGGCATCTACCGCAGCCAGGGCGGCGGCACCGGTGGTTGGGCGGCCAAGATGCAGGTGCGCATGGTGACGCATGCGGCGCCGCATCAAGGGCTGGGCGTCGATCAATATGCATGGAGCACGTCGCCGCTGCGGCGCTATCCCGATCTGGTGAATCAGTGGCAAATCATCGCCTGCGCCGAGCATGGCGTGGCGGCGCCGCTGGTGGCACCGTTCAAACCGCGCGATGCCAACCTGTTTGCGATCGTGTCGGCCTTCGATGCGGCCTACGCTGCGTATGGCGATTTCCAATCGAACATGGAGCGCTACTGGTGCTTGCGCTGGCTGGGGCAGCAAGATGCCAGGCATGTCGCTGCGGTGGTGCTCAAGGATGAAGTAGTGCGCCTGGTCGACTTGCCGCTGGTCATCAAATTGCCGGGCATGCCACCGGTGGCACGCGGCACCGAAGTCACGCTCGATATCTTGCGCTGGGACGAAGTCGACTTGTCGATCGAGACGCGCTTGCTGGAAGTGGCGGCAACGCCTGAAGAGGTTGCCGCGTTTGACGCGCGCGCCGCTGAAGACGAGCCGGTGCCAGGCCTGCAGAGCAGTGCGGCGCATGATGATGCGACCGACGACGGCGACGCGGCCAATGGTGACGTGAACATCAATCGGGTGCCCGATGCCGACGAGGAACTGGCGGAACTGGTCAGTCCTGATGTCAGTACCGAGCCCAAGTGATCCGGACTGCCGGAATCTGATCCGCAGCCCGGCCTTTGCTGCTTTGTCCATGCCCGAACTTTCACCATGACACCAGCCACTCCCCGCTCGCGCATGCTGCCTTTCCAATCGGATTGGATGCTATTCGTCGCGATCGCACTGTCGTTGCTGGCGCATGGCGTCCTGTTGGCGCTGCATCCGGGCGCCTCCGGCAAGTTGCCGCCGGCGCCGCTGGAGCCGGCACTGGAAGTGATTCTGGTCAATGCCAAGCATGGTGCCAAACCGAAGAAGGCCGAAGCGCTGGCGCAGGCCAATCTCGATGGCGGCGGCAATGCCGATGCTGGTCGCGCCAAATCGCCGTTGCCCGACTTGCGCAAGCAAGACGATGGCGTCAGCTTTGAGGCCGCCAAGCGTCGCATCGCGCTGCTGGAACAGACGCGGCGCGACTTGCTGGCCCAAGCCAACCGGCCATCCTTGTTCAGCGTGTCCAGCTTGACTGAAAACAGGGCACCGGACACGCTGCCCGGTGGTGCCGATCGGTTCGAAAGCCGCCGTGCGCTCGCGCGCATGGCGGCCGAGATCAGTCAGGATATCGAGGACCAGAACCAGCGTCCGCGCAAGACCTTCATCACGCCCAGTACCCAGCAAGTGGGTTATGCGATCTATTACAAGGCGATGCAAAAACGCATCGAGGAAACCGGTACACTGAACTTTCCGCAACAAGGTGGCCGCAAGCTGTATGGCGAGTTGATCGTGTACATACCGGTATTCCAGGATGGCACGATTTATCAAAAGGGCGGCGGCGCCCAGATCCGAAAAAGTTCGGGCAATGCCGCGCTCGACGCTGCCGCGCTGGCCATCGTGCGCCGCGCCGCGCCGTTCGGCCGTTTTCCGCCGGACATGCTGTCCAAGGGCAGCGATGACCTGTGGGCCATCATTACACGCTTCACATTTACCAGGGAAGAAAAATTGGAAGCCAAATTCAGTGGAGAACTCAGTGGAAAACCCGATGCATCACGTTGACCGCTATTGCGTGTTCGGCAATCCTGTAGCCCATAGCAAGTCGCCCGAAATTCACGCCGCGTTTGCGGCCCAGACCGGCCAGCGCATCCTCTACGAGCGGCGTCTGGCTGAGCCCGATGGGTTTGCCGACGCTGTGCGCGCCTTCATTCATGAGGGCGGCATGGGCGCCAATGTGACGGTGCCGTTCAAGCTGGACGCTTGCGCTCTGGCTGACGCCCTGAGCGCGCGCGCACAGGCAGCCGGCGCCGTCAACACACTCACCTTCAGGGGTGGCGTGATCCTGGGCGACAATACTGATGGTGCTGGCCTGGTCGCCGACATTGTGTCGAATGCGGGTTGGCCTGTGAAAGGCAAGCGCGTGCTGTTGCTGGGCGCCGGCGGCGCCGCGCGCGGCGTGATCTTGCCGCTGCTGGGCCAGCAACCATCGCAAATAATGATCGCCAACCGCACGCGCGCCACTGCCGATGCGCTGGTGGCGCAGTTTTCAAGCCAGTGCGGGGATCCGGAACAGCTCAAGGCTTGCGACTTTTCTGAACCCGGAGCGCCGTTCGACATCATCATCAACGCGACGTCGGCCAGCCTGAACGGCGCCGTGGTACCGTTGCCAGCGGCCGTGTTTGGCCCCCGGACGCTGGCGCTGGACATGATGTATGGCAAGCAGCCGACCGCCTTCATGGAATATGCACAGCGCCATGGCGCCAGCGTGCGCGACGGCTTGGGGATGCTGGTCGAACAAGCTGCCGAGGCCTTTTTCGTGTGGCGCGGCGTGCGCCCGGACACCCGCAGCTTGCTGGCCGACATGCGCGCGCAGCCATGAGAGCGGCTGGCCGCAAGGGCATATTCCGGACCCTGGTCAAGTGGCTGTTTTGGCTGCCGGTGCTCGCTTTTCTGGCCATTCAGTGCTATTTTTTCGTCCAGATCTGGTGGTGGACTTCGCACAATCCGGGGCCGACGGCGTTCATGCGCGCGCAGCTGTCAGAATTGCAAGAGAAAAATCCGAAGGCGGTGCTGCGGCAACAATGGGTGCCGTATGATCGGATCCAGAACAACCTGAAGCGCGCCGTGATCGCCTCTGAAGATGCCAATTTTTCAGAGCACGAAGGGGTCGACTGGGAAGCGCTGCAAAAGGCCTATGAAAAAAACACCAGGCGCCGCAAGGTGGTCGCCGGCGGCTCGACGATTACGCAGCAACTGGCGAAGAATCTGTTCTTGTCTGGGTCGCGCAGTTATTTGCGCAAGGGCCAGGAATTGATCATCACCTACATGCTGGAAGTGCTGATGGACAAGCGGCGCATTTTTGAAATTTATCTGAACGTGGTCGAATTCGGCAGCGGCATTTTCGGCGCCGAAGCGGCGGCGCGCCATTATTATCATGTCGGTGCTGCCAGTTTGAGCGCACAACAGGCGGCCAGACTGGCCGTGATGCTGCCCAACCCGCGTTTTTTCGACCGTAACCAGAATTCCGCTTATCTTGCGCGCCGCAGTAGCGTCATTCTGAGGCGCATGGGATCGGCCGAGTTGCCATGAGGTTCGCATGATCAATGTATTTGTATTGCAAAATGGCCGGCTCAATCAGGTGCCGATCTCCAGCCGGGCCGATCTGGAAGATGTGGCACCGGTCTGGGTCGATTTGCTCGACCCGGATGACGAGGAGTTGGACTGGGTCAAGGCGATCTATGGCGTCACGCTGCCAGGCGAAGATGAAGTCAAGGATATCGAAGCCTCGGCGCGCTATTACGACTCTGAAAATGGCGATCTGCATCTGCGCACCGATTTCCTGCTCGAAGAAGATGACGGCCTGTCGCGCGTCGTCACGGTGGCATTCATTTTGTCCGGCAAAGTGCTGTTTTCGGTCCATACCGACGACTTGCCGGTATTTCGGCTGGTGCGCATGCGCGCGCGCTCGCGCCCTGGCTCGATTGGCGATTACATGGACGTGCTGCTCGATCTGTACGCGACCGACGCCGAATATTCTGCCGATGCGCTTGAGGGCATTTACCAGAACCTGGAAGAAGTCAGCCGACGCGTGCTGCAAAAGGAATTCACCGACCAGGATGCGGTGATGGCGCTCAATGCGATCGCGCGCGAAGAAGACTTGAATGGCCGGATCCGGCGCAACATGATGGATACGCGGCGCGCCGCCAGCTTCCTGATGCGCTGCCGCCTGTTGAACGCCGAACAATTCGAGGATGCGCGCCAGATCCTGCGCGACATCGAATCGCTCGATGGTCACACCTCATTCTTGTTCGATAAGATCAACTTCCTGATGGATGCCACCGTCGGCTTCATTAACATTAACCAGAACAAGATCATCAAGATTTTCTCGGTCGCGTCGGTCGCCTTCTTGCCACCAACGCTGATCGCCAGCATCTATGGCATGAATTTCAGGGGCTGGTTCCCTGAGCTGGACTGGACGCTGGGCTATCCGTTCGCGCTGGCGCTGATGCTCACTTCCGCGATCGCGCCATTCTGGTATTTTCGCCGTCGTGGCTGGCTGAAGTAACACGCCCACAAGGCGAGTGCTGCAGTTGCATTCTATGGTGGGCGCAACTGCAAGGTTGCAGTTGCGCGCAACGACTTTAATGCATCAGGCCAGCTGCGCGAAAGCGATGCGCGCGGCGGCGATTGTCTCGTTGATGACGGCGTCGTCATGCTGCGCCGACACGAAGCCCGCTTCGAATGCGGCTGGCGCAAAGTAGACGCCCTGGTCCAGCATCGCGTGGAAGAAGGCGTTGAACCTGGTCTTGTCGCACGCCATCATTTCACTGTAGCTGGTGGGCACGCTGGCGCTGAAATACATGCCGAACATGCCACCCACCGAGTCGGCGCAAAAAGTGACGCCGGCATCTTTTGCGGCGGCGCTCAAACCTTGCACCAGCTTCGTCGTCTGCGCGCCCAGATGCTCGTAAAAACCCGGCTCCTGGATCAGTTTCAGCGTCGTCATGCCAGCGGCGACGGCGACCGGGTTGCCCGACAGTGTGCCAGCCTGGTATACGGCGCCCAGCGGCGCCATGTGGTGCATCAGCGCGGCGCTGCCGCCGAAGGCGGCCACCGGCAAGCCGCCGCCGATGACCTTGCCCAGTGCCGTCAGGTCGGGCGTGACGCCGTACAAGGCTTGCGCGCCCCCCATCGCAACGCGAAAGCCGCTCATGACTTCATCAAAAATCAGGATCGCGCCGTGCTTGGTGCACAGCCGGCGCATCGCTTGCAGGAACTCGGGCGTGGCCTGGATCAGATTCATGTTGCCAGCCACTGGCTCGACGATGATGCAGGCGATCGTCTCACCCATCGTGGCGAAGGTATCTTCGAGTTGTTCGACGTTGTTATAGTCGAGCACCAGCGTGTGCTTGACGAAGTCTTCCGGCACGCCGGCCGAAGTCGGATTGCCGAAGGTCAGCAAGCCGCTGCCGGCCTTGACCAGCAACGAGTCGGCATGGCCGTGGTAGCAGCCTTCGAACTTGACGATGCGGTCGCGCCCGGTGGCGCCGCGTGCCAGGCGCAGCGCGCTCATCGTCGCCTCGGTGCCCGACGATACCAGCCGTAGCTGCTCGATCGACGGCACCAGCTTGCACACTTCCTCAGCCATCTCGATCTCGCCCTGGGTCGGCGCGCCGAAGCTCAAGCCGCGCGCTGCCGCATCTTGCACTGCCTTGACCACTTCCGGATGCGCGTGACCGACGATGGCCGGACCCCAGGAACCAATGTAATCGATGTAGCGCTGGCCGTCAGCGTCCCAGAAGTACGGGCCTTCGGCGCGCGTGATGAAGCGCGGCGTGCCGCCGACCGAGCGGAATGCGCGCACCGGCGAGTTGACACCGCCGGGCGTGGTTTTTTGGGCGCGGGCGAACAGCGTGTCGTTGTTGGAGATGCTTGTCATGTTATCTATCCGTGATGGTGGGGTGATGCCGGCAACGCCATTGCCGGCTGGGGCCGGGTTCGATTCAGGGCTGTGGCAAGGTGTCGGCGTTGAGGCGAAAAAAATGGTTAGGCACCAGTTTGCCCATGCCGAGGCGCTGCGCGTGCTGGAGTGTTCCGGCCGTATATTCCTGCGCTGCCAGCACCGCTGCGGGAGCATCGATGGCGCGCGCCATCAGCGCTGCGATGGCGGCCGACAGCGTGCTGCCGGCGCCGATGAAGGGGCCGGCCAGGTGTTGCCAGCTATCGTGACGCAGCACGCCGTCGCTGTTGAACAGCGTGTTGGCGCACATCTTGGCGCGCGCATTGCCGTCGCCACGGGTGCCGGTCACGAGCACGTATTCGCACCCCAGATCCAGCAGGTGCGTGATGTCGTCTTGCAGCGTATCTTCGTCACTGCTGTCGCGCCAGGTTTCGGCCAGTCGCTCCAGTTCCACCTGCGACAGCATCAACAGCGTCGCTTGCGGGATCAGCAACTGGCGCAGCGCCATCAGCAATTCGCCGCTATCTTGGCCTTGTTCCGGCAGCAGCGAAATGAACGGGTCGAGAATCAAAGGCACGTCAGGATAGTCGGAGACGATTTCTGCGATCGCGGTGATATGTTCGATGCCACCCAGTGCGCCGATCTTGATTGCTGCAATCTGCATGTCTTCAAGCAGTACGCGGGCCTGGTCCGAGACCCAGCCAGGTTCGATCTCGAGCGTCGCTTCGACGCGCGCGCTGTCGGCGATCAACAGTGCCGTGGTGACGGACAAGCCATGACAAGAGAGTGCGGAAAAGGCCGCCAGGTCGGCCTGGATGCCGATTGCGCCGACCGGATCGGAGACGCCGAAGGTGAGTATCAGAGGAGAAGTTTGGTTTTGCACGGCCGGTAGATTAAGATGCCTAATTCAGCATTTTACTTGATAGGTGATATATCGTGAGTAGTAACGAAATAACGCAGCAATACCATACCTGGATGTGTCTCATTTGCGGTTGGGTGTATGACGAAGAAGCCGGTTTGCCGGACGAACAGATTGCCCCTGGCACGCGCTGGGAAGATGTGCCGATGAACTGGACCTGCCCGGAGTGCGGCGCGCGCAAGGATGACTTTGAAATGGTAAAGATGTAAGCTGACCAGCCAACCAGCCGACCGGTGCATGCCGGCGGGCAATGGTGGCGCGTGCATGGCACTCAAATCAACGGTTCCCGGCCTTTGCAGGGCACCGGACCGGATTGCGTCAGGATGGGGTGCTGTGCCCAGGCCTCAGGGTACCGCCTTGACCACCGCATAGCGTTCCAGCGTCTGCTTGCGCGCGACATCATGCTGTACGATCGGCAGTGGATAGTTGCCGCCTTGCCCCAGTTGCAAGTTCTTTTGTTGCAGCAGCATCTGCGGCACCAGCCATGGTGCGTGAATTTCCTGGTTGCCCAGCGCGTTCAATTGCGGCAGATAGCGCCGGATGAAGCGGCCGGATGAATCGAATTTTTCCGATTGCGTGACCGGGTTGAAAATCCGGAACCACGGCTGCGCATCGCAGCCGGAAGATGCTGCCCATTGCCAGCCGCCATTGTTGGACGCGAGCTCGAAATCGTTCAGGTGCAGTGCGAAATAGCGTTCGCCTCGGCGCCAGTCGATTCCCAGATCCTTGATCAGGAAGCAAGCCGTGACCATGCGCAAGCGGTTATGCATGTAGCCGCTCTGGTTCAGTTGCAGCATCGCTGCGTCGACTAGCGGATAGCCGGTGCGCCCTTCGCACCAGGCGGCAAAGGCGGCATCCGCCTGCGGCCCGGTGTCCCACTCGATCTTGTCGAAAGCGGGCTTGAATGCGGCATCCACCACATGCGGATGGTGAAACAGGATCATCTGGTAAAACTCGCGCCAGATCAGCTCGTTCAGCCATACCGGCGCACCGGCGCCGCCCGCGCCGCTGGCCATCAGTTGCACCACGGTGCGCACCAGATGGCGCAGCGACAGCGTGCCAAAGCGCAGGTGCAGCGACAAGTACGATGGCCCTTTCAGGGCCGGGAAGTCGCGCGCTACGCCATAGCCGGCGATGCGGGGCAGAAAGTCTTCGAACAGGCGGGTGGCGCCCGTCATGCCGGTCGGCATTGCCAGTTCGGATAAATTGGTTGGCGCGAAGCCGAGTTCAGCCAGTGTCGGCAGCGCTGTAAGGTGGGTCGGAATTGCCAGTTTGTGCGCGTGCTCTTCGACGCCGAACGGCGCCAGCACCGACGGATCGGCATGCATTTTCTTGAGCCATGCATTCTTGTACGGCGTAAACACTGAAAAAGGCTTGTTGGATAGCGACAGGACTTCGCTCTTTTCAAAAATCACCTGATCCTTGAAACTGAACCATTGTCGTCCGTCCGCTTGCAGGTGCGCTGCCGTTGCGGCATCGCGTGCCATCGCTTGCGGCGCGTAGTCATGGTTGGCGAACACGGCATCGACGCCGAGTTCATCGGCCAGGCGCGCGATTTCTGCGCTGGCGCTGGCATGGCGTACGATCAGGTGGCCTCCCATGGCCGTCAGTTCGGCTGCCAGTTCGGCAATGCAAGCGTGGATGAACTCGACGCGGCGGTCGCAGCGCGGCAAGTGGGCCAGTATGTCTGTATCGTAGATGAAAACGCAGTAGACCAGCGCGCTGCGCTGCAAGGCATGGTGCAGCGCAGCATGATCGAAAACGCGCAAGTCGCGGCGGAACCACAGCAGGGATTTATGGAAGGACATCGGCGTGTTCAGGGTCAAGGTATGGATGAATTTCGATGCCGTCCATCGGATTCGAACGGCGCGCGTCAGGACGCAGATGTTGGGGCCTGACGGTTTCATAGTAAACTGTCATTAGAGTGACCGCAATACGTCGGGCAACAAAGTTTTTTTGCTGCAAGACGTACCAATAGCGAGCAAAGAACGACTGGCGACACAGCAGAGAGAGCAAAGCGTATGAAGAACAGCAAAACACCTGCACCCGACTCTGCCCCCATGCAAGAGTCTACCGAACTGCCGGCAACACCGCGTGAAGCCTTCAATCTGGCCAACCATTTTCTGATCGCGATGCCGTCGATGCAAGACCAGATCTTCGGCGGCGCCGTTGTCTATGTTTGCGAACATAACGACAATGGCGTGCTCGGCGTAATCATCAACAAACCCACCGACATGACGTTGCAAGTGCTGTTCGATCGTATCGACCTGAAGCTC
>JBLHNV010000022.1:0-15863 GCA_047623125.1 Janthinobacterium sp.
TGATGAACTGACGGCGCTTTCGCAATAGGTCAAGATTGGATCAGGGCGACAGCTTTTCGACTTGAATCGCTACTTATGCTCCTTGGGTCGTCAGATTGTTCATCCAGTTGCTGGTGCAAAAGTCAAAATTTTACCGCACAGGTTGGCGTATGAAAATATCAAACGGCGGCGGTGATTTTTTTGTGTTCGAGGCTTGATGTTAGGGGCTGTCAAATAGTTGTTAATTTAGCAATCACAACGCCATATCCTTCCTGCGTCCGCTGCGCCGGGACGCGCCGCATGCATCGGCTGCGCCGTAACCTGGCATCGGCCCAGGCGGCCGGTCCGGATTTACCTGTCCCGGGCCGCATTCAAAAATCGAAAGAAAGTTGCGCTGCCTTGGTACAATCGTGCTTTAGACATAGCGGCAACTCCCATGATAGACACCCAACTGTTACGCAAAGATATCGCCAATGTCGCCGCGCGCCTGGCGACGCGCAAGTTTCAGCTCGACGTGAATGGTTTCAACGCGCTCGAATCCGAACGCAAGGCGATACAAACCCGCACCGAAGAGTTGCAGGGCAAGCGCAACGCGCTGTCCAAGCAGATCGGCATGTTGAAAGGCAAGGGCGAAGATACGTCGCATGTCATGCTTGACGTTGCCGGGCTGGGCGATGCCTTGAAAGCGGATGAAACCGCATTGGCCAGCGTGCAAACCAGGCTGGGCGACTTCATGCAAGCGCTACCCAACTTGCCACACGAATCGGTCGC
Organism: Janthinobacterium sp.; assembly: GCA_047623125.1. Lineage (GTDB taxonomy): Bacteria > Pseudomonadota > Gammaproteobacteria > Burkholderiales > Burkholderiaceae_D > Janthinobacterium. The sequence continues at coordinate 751 of JBLHNV010000022.1, forward strand.
CATCGGCTTGGACGAAAGCGCGAATGTCGAAGTACGCAAGGTCGGCACGCCGCGCGTGTTCGATTTCGATGCCAGGGATCATGTCGATGTCGGCGCCGCGCTGGGGCTCGATCTCGATACGGCCACCAAATTGACCGGCTCGCGCTTTTCAGTCATGAAGGGCGGCATCGCGCGCCTGCACCGGGCGCTGGCCCAATTCATGCTCGATACGCACACCGAATTGCACGGCTACACCGAATGCTATACACCGTACATGGTCAATGCCGATTCGCTGCGCGGCACCGGCCAGTTGCCAAAATTCGAAGCCGACCTGTTTTCGGTCAAAAAGGGCGGCCAGGAAGGCGAAGGCGAGATTTTCTACCTGATCCCGACCTCGGAAGTGCCGCTGACTAACATCGTGCGCGACCAGATCCTGAGTCTGGATCAGTTGCCTTTGAAAATGACGGCGCATACGCCATGCTTTCGTTCCGAAGCCGGCAGTTACGGGCGCGACACGCGCGGCATGATCCGCCAGCACCAGTTTGACAAGGTCGAAATGGTGCAGATCGTGCACCCCGACACGTCTTACCAAGCACTCGAAGAGATGGTCGGCCATGCAGAAACGATCTTGCAGCGCCTCGGCTTGCCTTATCGCGTGATGGCGCTGTGCAGTGGCGACATCGGCTTTGCCGCAGCCAAAACCTACGATCTGGAAGTATGGCTGCCGGCGCAAAATACGTACCGCGAGATTTCATCGCTGTCGAACATGGAATCATTCCAGGCGCGCCGCATGCAGGCGCGCTTCCGTAATGCTCAGGGCAAGCCGGAGTTGCTGCATACGTTGAATGGTTCCGGCCTTGCCGTGGGCCGGACCCTGGTAGCGATACTGGAAAATTATCAGCAAGCCGATGGCAGCGTCGATATTCCGCAAGCATTGTGGCCGTACATGGGCGCTCTGCAAGGGGGACTACAGCGCCTGGTGCCAGCCGCAGTCTGATGCTGAAAGCCGGCGCAAGCCGGCTGGCGCGAGAAAGCAGGAATTTTACAATTTCTTGCGTTTTCCTCTAGCGTTTATTTCATACCCTGCTATAATATCGGTCTCGCAGCGTCAAGCGAGAGAAGTTGCAGAAGAACCAGGAAAGGTGGCAGAGTGGTCGAATGCGCTGGACTCGAAATCCAGTGTACATCTTTGGTGTACCGTGAGTTCGAATCTCACCCTTTCCGCCAGAACATTGTTTTAGCAAGTTTAAAACATTACAAAAACCCGTGTTTCTCCCAGTGAGAGCGCGGGTTTTTTGTTTCAGGACGCCTGAGAAGGTCGCTTGACGTCCACAATTTTGGAAATATTTGGGCTGCCATGATCGGTGTGGCCCAAAACGGATGCCCCCATCGTGCCCAAATCAATCGCCCCCCCACCGATATTCACATCCGCACCGCCAAACCCAGGGGAAAATTCTATAAATTGTCGGACAGCGCAGAGATGTAGCTTGAAGTAACGACCATCGGCGCGAAGTTATGGCGCATGAAGATCCGGCAAGCCAACGGCCGCGAGTCGCGCTTGTCCTTTGGCACCTATTTCGACGTTTCCTTGCTTCGCGACGAGTTTGTTGCGGTTCCGGTTGCGACGGCGTTGCGCCAGTGCTTCGTCGCCAATCCCTCTATTCCTGCTGCGGGAGGGAGATCCTGCAACGCGGTCCAAGATCGTTGATCAGGAAAGACGTCTGACGGCCAGCATTGACGACACGCATTTTGCCGCCATCGTCACGCAGCGCATCGGCTGTGAGCGCCAGTTCGAGCGTGGCCTGATGTAGACTGAGCCTGCCGGGGCTTTTTTTCCTGACATGCGCCGGCGCTACGGCCTCGTCTTCCGGCTTGCGCAGCCAGCTGCGGATGGTGTTGCGTGACAAGTCGGTGCGCTTCGTTATCTCATGTAACGATAGCTTGTTGCGCAGGTACGTCCGTCGAATCTTGCCTGAAATTTCCATGCTGCCCTCCTTTTTTTCTCTTGCTTAGAAAGTAGGCAGAAGCAGTAGAACACCTGGGTCAATTTTCGATCCGCATACCCCGCGTAGGGATCAATTTTCGGTCAGCGGCAACAGTCGCCTTTGCTTGCGTGAGGCTCCAGCTTATTGTCTCTTACTCTGCTTCAGTTCAGACTTGAATTGGTCGCAATTGACGGGCCGACTCCAGATCGGTTCGTTGTGTCACTGGCAGCACTCTGCTGCAAGCAGACGGTCGTCGAACACTTCTCACAAATGCTTAGTGGTATTATCATTTTACACATAGTCCGGAGAACCTCTTCGGCTCAAGGAGATATTATGTTTAGTCATATAATGATTGGCTCGAATGACATTGAACAGTCAAAACGATTCTACGATGCAGTGCTCGGAGCACTCGGGGCAAACGAACCGTTTCGTAATCAGGCAACTTCTGGTCACACCCGGCTCTTCTACCGGCATGAGGGAAGTACCCTTTGCATAAGTGAGCCGATCAACGGGGAAGATGCAACAGGTGCGAACGGCGGCACCATTGGCTTCACATGCAATTCGCCTGAGCAAGTGCAAATATTTCATGACATGGCAGTTGCGCATGGCGGTCAATCCGTTGAAGATCCGCCGGGTCTGCGTGACAGCGCCATGGGAGCAATGCACCTGGCCTATGTTCGTGACCCAGACGGCAATAAGCTCTGTGCAATCTACCGCACCAAATAAGAGCATCGATTGTATTTTGCCCGCCGCGAACGTCATGTCGTTCAGGTAAAGGCGACAGAGGTCTGCCTCAAGGCGTTTTCGGTTGCTCACGTCGGACGCAATTTGTCAGATCAGGTCGGAGTCATGACACTTGAGCCGAAGGCTGGCGCAAATGATTCGACAAGTTTTGACCGGCGTCTGCCAATCCCGATTTGCGACGCTTGTTGCCCTGAAACGTTGACACACACTAAAAAAGAGCATGCGCTCAAGATCTTTTTTAATAATTAAAAAATATGTTTTCGATGGCTAATGTGAGCAAAACTTTTGGGGGTATTTTTCGGGGTCTCGAAATAAAATAAAGCTGAAAAGTGAGCATCCATGCGGGTTTCCGAGGATAGTTTGAATCTCACCCTTGAACATTGTTTTATCCAGTGTAAAGCAGTACAAAAACCCGTGTTTCTCCCAGTGAGAACGCGGGTTTTTTGTTATGAGACATTTGAGAAAGTCGCTTGAGGTCCACAATTTTTGGGAATATTTTGGCTGCCATGATCGGTGTGGCCCAAATCAATCGTCCGCCCACTGATATTTACATCCGCAATACCAAACCCCGTGACCAGTCCTGCAAACTGTCGGATGGCACGCACCTTTACCTGTATTCCATGCCCGCTGACGTACAGTCTATGGCGCATGAAGATCCGGCAAGTTACCCGCGCATCATTTCATGCAGCATTCATCACTCTGGCATAGCGTAATACCCGGCAGAGAACCCGATGCGCCATTGCCCCTATCAGGCGCTGATGCTTGCCCGTTGACACCATGCGACATTTTTCGGTACCGCCGTGCATCACAATCGCGCATCTCTGTGCCCCACAATTACGCACCGCCGCGCACCACAATTACGCACCGCCGCGCACTACAATCGCGCACCGCTGAAACCCCTATGTCGACTTCTGATGAGCTCCGATGGTCAGAAAAATATATGTACACATCGTTGTATACATTGAAATAAAAGTTTGTTATATTTATTGCCATGAGTTAATTAAAGTTTCTTGAGGAAACTTAAGGCGACTTGAAGATTCAATTTATCCAGTGAGGTTGCCGTGTATTAAGTACGCCACGTAGCCCACCAGAGCACGATAAATTTTTACTGAATCGCCTGCGGCATCCGCCGCATCGACGACTGCCTAAAAGGATCAAACAATGAAAAAGCATTTGCCCCGATTATTCATCTGTTCGTTGTTAGCAAGTGCCAGCTGGACTGCAATGGCTGCGACCATCAATATCTCGCTCGACAACGATCCGGGCAAGCTCGACCCTACCCAGTCATCGATGATTGCCGAGCGCATGGTGTATCAGAGCATTTTCGATAAATTGCTTGATCTGGACGAACGCGGTGCCATTATTGCGATGCTGGCCGAACGCTGGACCATTTCCGAAGATCAAAAAACCTATACCTTTTTTCTGCGCAAAGGCGTCAAATTTCAGGACGGCAGCGCCTTCAATGCCAAAGCGGTGGAATTCAATCTGTTGCGTGGACAGCAAAAAACCTCGTTGCGTCGTAATGATCTGAAGACCATCAAGCACATCACCGTCGTCGATGAGAACACGCTCAAGATCGAACTGAGCACGCCATTTGCGCCTTTTTTGTCGATTCTGACTGACCGTGCCGGCATGATGTCGTCGCCGGAAGCGGTCAAAAAATATGGCGATGATTATGTTAATAATCCGGTCGGCACCGGTCCCTTCATTTACAAGGGCCGTTTGAAGGGCGTGACGCTGACGCTGGATAAAAATCCGAATTACTGGCAAGCTGGTTTACCGAAAGCCGATCAGGTGGTCTATAAGATCATGACCGACGTCAACGTCGCTTTCAACAACTTGCGCAGCGGTCAGGTCGATATTACCAACCGCTTTCCTTATAAAGAGTTGAGCAATCTTGGCGCCAACGTCAAGTACGATGTGATCAACCAGCCATCGATGGGATTTCGCGGGTTTTATTTCAACACCACCAAAGCGCCATTCGATCAAAAAGAAGTACGCCAGGCTGTCGATATATTGATCGATCGTAATGCCATTGCCAAGGTGGTCTATAACGGTGCGGTCGCTGCCGGGCATTCGCCTTTCAGCAAAGCCCATTTTGCCAATGATGTCAGCGATACGCCGCCCAAGGTCGATCTGGCGAAGGCCAAGGCGCTGCTCAAGGCCGCCGGCAAGGAAGCCGGATTCAGCTTCCGCCTGACATTGCCAACTACACCGGAAGAGTCGCAGGTCGGACAGATGATCCAGGGTATGCTGCGTCCTGCCGGCATTACCGTCAGTCTGGAAAAAGCCGAACTGGCAGCGCAGATCGAAGCGGGCAAAGCGGGGACGTTTGAAGCGTTGATGATCGGCTGGAGTGGACGCCCCGATCCGGATCAGAATATCTATGATTTCACGACCAGCAATGGCTCGCTCAATTATTCCCATATCGCCAACAAGGAACTGGACGCGCTGTTATTGCAGGCGCGCATCGAAGGCAATCAGGCCAAGCGCAAGGAACTGTACAAGCAGGTGATGCAAGTTCTGGTCAGCGAGGTGCCATATGTCTATCTCAATCATGACAACGTGCTGTTCGGTGTCTCGAAAGCGGTGACCGGGTTCACATTCGTACCCGATGGCGTGATCAGAACGGCAACGCTGGACAAATGATCATGCCGCATCTGTTGAAGCGCATTCTGCTGGTGATACCAACCTTGTTGTTGGTGAGCATGGTGATTTTTTCGCTGCTGGCGGTGTTGCCGGGCGATCCGGTGATCGCCATTCTCGGGCTGGAGGCGACCCCCGAAGCAGTGCAGGCAATGCGTCTTCGACTCGGCCTCAATGATCCGATCTATGTGCAATACGGACGCTGGTTGTTTGCGCTGCTGCAAGGTGATCTGGGCCGCTCCTTCATCGACAACACGCCGGTGATGGACAGCCTGCTGCAGCGCCTGCCGGTAACGATCGAACTGGCAGCGGGCAGCTTTATCGTCGCGCTGTTGATCGCGCTGCCGGCAGGGATATTGGCAGCGGCGCGGCCACACGGCATCGCCAATGCGATCAGTACCTTCATTGCGCTGTTCGGCATGTCGGTGCCGCATTTCTGGCTGGGCATGATGTTCATTATTTTGTTCGCGGTCAATCTGGGCTGGCTGCCGGCGTCCGGCTATGTACCGTTCAGCGAAGACTGGCGTGGCAATTTGTCCGCCATGCTGATGCCGATGGTCGCTACCGGCCTGCGCGAATCGGCGATCCTGATGCGCATGATCCGCAGCAGTTTGCTGGAAGTGCTCAATGAAGATTACATCCGTACGGCTTTTTCCAAAGGTCTCAAGGACTGGCAAGTGGTGCTCGGTCATGCGCTGCGCAATGCGATGATTCCTGTCGTTACTGCCAGTGGCCTGATGGTTTCCGGCTTGCTGGGCGGACTGGTGATTACGGAAAGTATTTTTGGCATTCCGGGCATGGGCAAGATGATCGTCGATGCGATTTTTCAGCGTGATTACATCACCGTTCAGGCCGGTGTGCTCGCTGCTGCACTGATGGTGGTGCTGGTCAATCTGGCTGTCGATCTGCTTTACAGCGTGATCGATCCGCGCATCGCCAAATGAGGAACATGGCATGAATCATTCCGCTCAAGCATTGCCGCAGCTTATTCGTTTTCAGGGCCTGCGCCGTTTTGCCGCCAATCGCATGGCGGTGTTCGGTGCTTTGATCATTGCGCTGCTGATTCTGGTGGCCGCGCTGGCACCGCTACTGGCGCCATATGATCCGATTTTCGATCAGGATTACAGCAATATTCTGGCCGCACCGAGCACCAGCCACTGGCTTGGCACCGACGATCTGGGACGCGACATATTTTCACGCCTGGTGTTCGGTGCGCGCATCTCGCTGCAAGCGGGCCTGATCGCGGTCGGGCTGGCGTTTTTTGTCGGCGTGCCGATCGGGATCGCCAGCGGCTATTACCGTGGCTTTTGGGATGACTGGGTGGTGATGCGCGTCGTCGATGCACTACAGGCATTTCCCTCACTGATTCTGGCATTGGCGCTGGCCGCTGCGCTCGGTGGCGGTTTTTATAATGCGATGCTGGCAGTGGGCATCGGTTTTGCACCCGCCTTTATCCGACTGGCGCGTGGTCAGGCGATGACGATCCGTAATCTCGATTATGTGATGGCCGCGCGCTCGGTCGGTGCCGGCAACTTGCGCATCATGTGGCGCTATGTGCTGCCGAACGCAATGGCGCCGCTGGTGATTCAAGCGTCCTTTGCGATGGGCTCGGCCATCATCGCCGAAGCCGGCCTGTCGTATCTGGGCCTTGGCGCCCGACCGGAAGAGCCGAGCTGGGGCTCGATGCTGCATATCGCACAGGGCTATCTGAATACCGATCCGCTGCTGGCGTTGTGGCCGGGCATGGCCATTTTCATCGTCGTGCTGGGGTTTAATTTGCTCGGCGACGGTATCCGTGAAGTCTTCGATCCGAAATTGAATCGATGATGGATGATTCATTACACCTCACCGATTAAAAAGCGAGCACTGATCCATGCTGGAAGTGAAAAATCTGAAAGTCGAATTCGCCCGTCACGGCAAAACGGTGGCGCCGGTGGACGGCGTCTCGTTCACGCTGCACGCCAATCAGACCCTTGGTTTGCTGGGCGAGTCAGGCTGCGGCAAGAGCGTCACCGCGCTGTCCATTTTGCGTCTGTTTCCGATGGCGAGCCAAGCGCGCTTGAGTGGCGAGGTGCTCTTTCAGGGCCGCGATCTGTTGCAAGCCGATGACGCCACGCTGCGTGGTTTGCGCGGCAAGGAGATCGCGATGATCTTCCAGGAGCCGATGACCTCGCTTAATCCGCTGCACCGCATTGGCGACCAGTTAAGCGAGATGCTGCGCATTCATGGCAGCTTGAGCCAGCAACAGATTGCACAGCAGACGATTGCGATGTTGCAGCGCGTGGGCTTGCCGCGCGCCGAACAATTGGTCCATGATTATCCGCACAGTCTGTCCGGTGGCATGCGCCAGCGCGTGATGATTGCGATGGCCTTGTTGTGCAATCCGGGTGTGCTGATCTGTGACGAGCCGACCACCGCGCTCGATGTGACGATTCAGGCGCAAATCCTGGACCTGATGCGTGAGCTCAAGCGCCAGCAAGGTACGGCCATTTTGATGATCACGCACGACCTTGGCGTGGTCGCTGAAATGTGCGAACGGGTGGTGGTCATGTATGCCGGTCAGGTAGTGGAGGAAAGCAGCGTGCGCGAGTTATTCGATGCCCCGGCTCACCCGTACACGCAAGCGCTGATGCGGGCGCGGCCGACGCTGGACTGCGTCCCCGGCCAGCCGCTGCTGGCGATCCCCGGCATGGTGCCGCTACCCGGTTCGGTGACGGCAGGGTGCCGGTTCGCGGCGCGCTGTCCGAAAGCCGATGTGCAATGTCGCCAGCAAATGCCCGAATTAACCGAAGTCACAGCCGGACATCTGGCGCGCTGCTGGTATCCGCAGTGAACAACACACTCCTTGCCAAACTGGATCAATCGTGATGAGCAATCCCCTGCTGAAAGTGACCGGACTCAAAAAATACTTCGGCTCCGGCCAGCGTGCAGGCGCCCCCGTGAAAGCGGTCGATGACGTCTCGTTTCAGATTGCCGAAGGCCAGACGATGGGACTGGTCGGCGAATCGGGCTGCGGCAAATCGACCACCGGGCGCAGCGTACTGCGCCTGATTGAACCTAGCGCTGGCAAGCTTGAGTTCATGGGGCAAGACCTGATGGCGCTGCCGGCAGAAAAACTGCGCGTGATGCGACGCAATATGCAAATGGTGTTTCAGGACCCGTTCGCCTCGCTCAATCCGCGCATGACCATTGGCGAAGTGCTGGAAGAGCCTTTGATCGTGCACCAATTGTTTGACCGCGTTACCCGTCGGCGCAAGGTTGCCGAAATCCTGGAAATGGTCGGTTTCAGCGAGTCGTATGCCAGTCGCCATCCGCACGAATTTTCCGGTGGTCAGCGTCAGCGCGTCGGTATTGCGCGCGCCATTATCACGCGGCCAAAACTGGTGGTTGCCGATGAAGCGGTGTCGGCTCTGGATGTGTCGATTCAGGCGCAGATACTGAACCTGATGAAAGACTTGCAAAAAGAATTGGGCCTGACCTATTTATTCGTCTCGCATGATCTGGCGGTGATCCGTCATGTCAGCGACAGCATTGGCGTGATGTACCTCGGTCGCTTGGTGGAGTCGGGTCCTTGCGACAGCATCTATCGCGATCCAAAGCATCCTTACACGCAAGCGCTGCTGTCGGCGATTCCGCGCGAGCATCCGGATCAGGTACGTCAGCGCATCGTCTTGCAAGGCAGTATTCCGAACCCGGCCGCAGCGCCGACCGGCTGTCATTTTCATCCGCGTTGTCCAAGCTGCATGGACATCTGCAAAACCGATACTCCGGCGCCAACCCAGATCACGCCGAGCCAGTTCGTGACGTGCCATTTGTACCGCTAACACTTGCCAGAACAGGAACTCCATGTTGAACTTCAACAGTAATCATCATCCATACGCCTCGCGCCGCAGCGTTGTCTATGCCAACCGCGGCATGGTCGCCACTGCCCAGCCATTGGCAGCACAAGCCGGGTTGCAAGTGCTGCAAGCGGGCGGTAATGCCATCGATGCCGCCATTGCCGCCGCCGCTGCATTGACCGTGGTCGAACCGACGGCCAACGGCATTGGTGGCGATGCGTTTGCGCTGATCTGGCACAAAGGCAAATTGCATGGTCTCAATGCCAGTGGTTCTGCACCACAATCGATTTCGCTTGCGGCATTAACCGCCGCCGGCCACACCAGCATGCCAAAATATGGCCCGCTGCCAGTCACCGTGCCGGGCACACCTGGCGCCTGGGCCAGCATGGCAGAACGCTTCGGCAAGCTGCCACTGAGCGTGTCGATGGCAAGTGCCATCAACATGGCGCAAGACGGCTTTCCAGTGTCGCCGATGGTGGCGCTGGCATGGCAGACGGCTTACGCATTGTTCACGCAAGAGCTCAAGGAGTCTCATTTCAAACCGTGGTTCGACACTTTTTCCAATCAAGGCCGGGCGCCGCGTGCGGGCGAAATCTGGCGCTCGGCGGGTCATGCGCAGACCTTGCAATCCATCGCATCAGACAACGCCAACAGTTTCTATCGCGGCGCGCTGGCAGAAAAAATTGCTGCCTGCGTGCGCGGCGCAGGCGGCTATCTCGACGTGGCCGATCTGGCCGCGTACCAGCCGCAATGGGTTGACCCGATCAGCGTCAATTATCGTGGCTACGATGTGTGGGAAATTCCGCCCAATGGTCATGGTCTGGTGGCGCTGCTGGCATTGAATATCCTGAAAGGATTCGACTTTGGTGAACGTGACACGGCATTGACGCATCATCGCCAGATCGAAGCTATCAAGCTGGCCTTTGCCGATGGCCTGGCGCATATTGCCGAGCCTGATGCGATGCGCGTCTCGGTCAAGGATTTGTTATCGGATGCCTATGCGCACGAACGGCGTAAATTAATCGGCACGCACGCCACGCTGCCGCTGCCCGGCCAGCCGCCACGCGGCGGCACCGTTTACCTGAGTACGGCCGATAACGAAGGCAACATGGTGTCCTTCATTCAGAGCAATTACATGGGATTTGGCTCCGGGCTGGTGGTGCCGGGCACCGGCATCGCGTTGCACAATCGGGGCAATAATTTCACGCTCGACGCCGATCATCCGAATTGCCTGGCGCCCGGCAAACGTCCGTATCACACCATCATTCCGGGTTTCCTGACCAAGGGCAATGAGGCCGTCGGCCCGTTCGGTGTCATGGGCGGGTTCATGCAGCCACAAGGCCATGTGCAGATGGTGATGAATTCGGTCGACTTTGGACTGAACCCGCAAGCGGCGCTGGATGCGCCACGCTGGGAGTGGCTGCAAGGCAATACGGTCAACATCGAACATACGGCGCCCGAGCATCTGTTGCGCTCCCTGAGTGCACTCGGGCACGACGTGGCACGGTCCGGCAATCAGCTCGGTTTTGGTCGCGGCCAGATTATCTGGCGCGACCAGCATGGTGTCTTGTGCGGTGGTACTGAACCACGCTCCGATGGCAGCATCGCCGCCTGGTAAGCGAATCTGCAATAATTCGTATCCCCGACGCAATGAACGACTTGATCATGACTAAAACGCCGACGTCCACCGAAACGAGCGATACCAATAATGTGCTGAAAAAAAGCGGTTCACGCGCCGAATATGTCTATGCGCAACTGCGTGCCGACATTTTTGAAATGCGCTTGCTGCCGGGTGATCAAGTCACCGAAACCGACATCGCCGCCTATTTCAATGTCTCCCGCACGCCTGTTCGCGAAGCGTTGCAGCGCTTGCAGCGCGACGGTCTGATGCAAGGCTATGTCCGGGGCGGCTGGGAAGTGGTGCCGATCGACTTCAAGCGGTACGAGGATTTGTATGAGTTGCGCAAGGTGATCGAGCTCTATGCGATTACCCGACTTTGCGCCGACGACGCTGTCGTCGACAAAAGCCTGATTGCCGCTCTGAGCACGACATGGTGCTGCCCCGAGTCCGAGCGATTGCGCGATGGCAGTCAGGTTGCCACGCTCGACGAAGTGTTTCACCAGACGCTGGTGCGAGCGACCGGCAACGTTGAAATGGCGAATGTCTTCGAGCGTTTGACCGACCGCGTGCGTATCGTACGCCGGCTCGATTTTGTGTATGGTGATTGCGTGCAGTCAACCTATGAAGAGCACATCGACATTCTGGCGCATCTCGATGCGCGTGAAGGTGCTGCCGCGCTGCGGCTGATGACGGAGCACATTGAGGGCAGCCATGCCAACGTCAACGAGCTTACACTGCAGCGCCTGCACAATGTCCGGACTCAGGCAAAGGCCGAGCGACTGCGCTATGTATTGTTGCGGGTGCAGCGGCAGAGCTGACGGTTGTTCAAGAATGAAGCATGCGATCCGACTGTGCCGATCAAAGCATGCCGGACCCGGCGGCAAAATTTTTTGCTGCCATTTTCCGCTTCCGGACGCAGGGCGGCGCAGGACCCAATACAGAATTCAGACGAGCTGTCGCGCTCAAGTTCCGCTGCGCGCTTGTTGCTAGCAGGTCGGGCGCTGCAGGGATGGGTCGCCGTGCAGTGCCAACGGCAGGGCCCGGGCCCAGCGGTTGGCGGAAAGAGAAAATGTCAGCGCGCGCACCTGGTGATACCAACCGGCAGGTACGTATAGCAGTTCACCAGGATGGACAATGCATTCGATCATCGATGCCTGGCGGGCCAGCGGAAATTTCTCGAAATCCGGCGCTTCAGGGTTGAACTTTGATCCGAACAAGATGGCGTTCGCCTCGCTGGTATACAGAAATTCGTCGTGGTGAGGCGGGGCCAGGAAAATACGTTTGGTGCCCCATATCTGCGCAAAAATATTATCGTCATAGTCGCAATGGAGCGGTGTCACCGTTCCTTGAGGCCCAAGCCAGAAGCGCGGCGGCCCCATCTTGCCAAAATACCCAGGCCAGTGACACAGGCTGTTTAATGCGCGCAACTCCAGATTGCCCAGATAGGGCGGCAGGTCTTGCACACCGGTGGAGACCAGATCAAGATACTCCAGCATGGACATGTCCTGCATGGCGCGATCCGGCGCGAATGCCGTGTTGATGTAGTCGCCCACCCGTGCACGCACTTGCAAATCGCCAAAGCGATCACGCAGCGTTTGCGGTGTGAGGGCCGACAGTGGCCAGCGGTTGACCAGTCCGGTAATTAAAAATGGCAAGCCTTGTGCGGCGCGCGTGCGAAACGTTGCAGCATCGGGCATGCTGACGCGCGGCACTGTGGCAATGGCCGGGAGTGCGCGTGCTGCGCGCTTGATTGCGGTACGCATGTCGGGTACTGACGTGACGCCGCGAACCAGCGCATCCTTGCGCTCGCGCGCCTGCTTTCTGGCGCTAGCGTCTTCGGGCGAGGTGGCTTTGAATACCGTCACAGGCGGCGGCAAGCGTGACGCTGCGCGCGCAGGTAGCCGTTCCTGATGAAGGGCCAGCGGATTTTTCTCTGTTGACACAGGTTCTCACAATTGTTGTGTTGCCAGCCTTGAAGCCAGCAGCCGGACTATTTCTGCCAAAAATCACTGCTTTGCGAGTCCCAATGGCATCTCTGCTCGACAGCATGACTGGCCTGGCTGCTGCCATAAAATCAAAGCCTCACCGTCAGCTTTGGCCCGGAGATTGCTGCGCTTTGAAAAGCGGCAGCCTGTCGCTGCCGCTTTTCAGGTCAGAACCATGGCCAGGCAATGGCGCTTGCTGTTGCCCGAAGGGGCGGACCGCCTCGCAGTGCACGACGTTGAATGGCCAACGCGGATCTTGGCCATGCCCTGTGCGACTCGGGCTGCCAATGACGCCGTGCCTGTCGAAACGCGCCTGCTGCCGGCCGCTGGCTTTGAGATGTCTCTCAGGAGGCGCTGTCCGGTGCCAGTTTATCCTGGGTATTGAGATCGAAATCTGAGGCATCATGGCGTTCATGCAGTTGGGTCTCGAGCGGGCCCCAGGTGCGGTTGACCATGCGTCCACGCTGGACAGCGGGGCGCGCAAGAATTTCTTTGGCCCAGCGGCGCAAGTTCTTGTAGCTTTCGACTTGCAAAAACTCGCCCGCGCCATAGGCCTCGCCCAGCACCAGGTTGCCGTACCAGGGCCAGGTGGCCATGTCGGCGATGGAATATTCATCACCGCCCAGATAACGATGTTCTGCCAATTCGCGGTCCAGTACATCCATCTGGCGTTTCACCTCCATGGTGAAACGATCGATCGGATATTCGAATTTCTCGGGTGCATAAGCATAGAAATGCCCGAATCCGCCACCCAGATAGGGTGCTGCGCCTTGTAGCCAGAAGAGCCAGTTCATGACCTCTGTACGCGCTGCGGCTTGCTTGGGCAAGAAATGCCCGAACTTCTCGGCCAGATAGAGCAAGATCGCGCCACTTTCAAAAACCCGGCTGCCGGTTTCGGTATCTTGCAGCGCCGGAATCTTCGAGTTGGGATTGACTGCGACGAACCCTGACGAAAACTGTTCGCCAGTATTAATCCGGATCAGATGGGCGTCATATTCGGCGCCCACTTCACCGAGCGCGAGCAACTCTTCGAACATGATGGTGACTTTTTGGCCATTGGGCGTACCCAGCGAATACAGCTGCAAAGGATGTTTTCCAAGCGGCAGTGCCGCCTCGTGTGTGGCTCCGGCGATGGGGCGGTTGATCTTGGCCCATTCCCCGCCATTTTCAGCAGCCCAGTTCCAGACTTTGGGTGGTTCATACTTTTTTGTTTCAGACATGGTTCTGATCTCTTTCATTGACGTTGAATTGACGTTGAATTGACATGGAATTGACGTTGAACTGACATTAAGGCTGGCCAGAATAACCGTCATCCCCGCGCAGGCGGGAATCCTGTTGCAAGGAGTTGGCCCCTTGGCCATGGATTGCCGTCTGCGCGGGGATGGCGCTGCATCCGTTTTCAGATGTTACCTTAATGCGCCATGGAACTTAATCTGCCATTTCGGGTAACTGCACCAGGATGCGCGTGTAGTTCTCAACGCCCTGCGCACCAGTGACAAGATGGCGACGGTTAAAGATGATCGCCGGCACGCTCTGGATGCCCTGGCTTTGCCAGTGCTGCTCGGCAGCGCGTACTTCTGTCGCAAAGCGCTGGTCTGCAAGAACGGCCAGTGCCTCGGCCCGTTCCAGCCCGATTTCTGCCGCCACATCGGCCAGTACGGTATCGTCCGACAGGTTCCTGCGGTGCGTGAAGTGCGCCGCAAAGAGCGCCTGTTGCAGCTCGTGGCCGCGCTCTTGCTGGTCGGCCCAATGCAACAGCTGATGCACATTGAACGTATTGTGCATGCGCATGTCGTCGGCAAAGCCGAATTCGAAGCCGACAACTGCGCCGGCTTCGGTCATCCTGGCCCGGTTTTCCTCGGATTGCTCCTTGGTCGAGCCGTATTTCTCCATGATGTGCTCGGCCATGTTCTGGCCTTCGGGCGGCATGACGGGATTGAGCTCGAACGGGTGCCAACGAATCTCGTGTGCCGTGCCGCTCGCCTCCAGCGCCTCTGCCAGCTGCCGGTAGCCGACGACGCACCAGGGGCAGACCACATCAGAGACGATGTCGATCTGTAGTTTTTGGGATAGTGTGTTCATGCTAAAGCCTTTCGATAGCGTGCGGCCAAGCCGCGATGACCGCGTAGCCAGTGCCGCACTTTATTATAGTGAAATGTCAGCGCGATCAGATCGGTCGCCAACAGTCGTTCCAGAAAGATCTGGTGAAGGGCGCCCACATCGCGGCGAAGACCGTGCTTTGAGTGGTGCCTGGCGGCGCCGTGCCTGATTCGGCGGCAAATTAGCGCCAATGCTGATCCGGCTTGAACCCCGG
>JBLHNV010000023.1:0-15823 GCA_047623125.1 Janthinobacterium sp.
CCTTAGGGTGCCGACGCCGATTGCATCTGCTGCACATCCTGGTCGGTAATGTATTCGAATACCTTGACTACTTGTTGCACGCCGCCCACGCCGCGCGCAACATCACTGGCGATATTGCCTTCGCGCTGCGTGACGCGGCCCATCAGATAGACGATGCCGCGCTCGGTCACGACCTTGAACGAATAGCCTGAAATATCGCGCATGTCAAACAGGCTGGCCTTGACCTTGGTGGTGATTAACGCGTCGTTGCCGCGCGATGAGTAGCTCGACAAGTCGGTGACTTCAAGTTCATTGGCGATCGAACTGACGCCCGAGATACCGGCGATTTCGGCGTGCACGTTCGCTTTCATCGCGGCATCGCGCACTTCGCCGGTCAGCAGCACCTTGCGGTTGAAGCTGTTGACGTTGACGTGCCCGGCATCGCCGACGATCGCAGACATGCCCAGATCGCCCTTGACGGCAATCGCCTTGTCTTCGGTCTGGGCGCCGAACGTGCGGCGGTCTGACGCGGCGACGGTGCCCAGCACGGCACCGCCGACGAGCACGCCGGCACAACCGGACAACGCGCCAAGCAAGACAGTACCCAG
The DNA here is from genome assembly GCA_047623125.1 of Janthinobacterium sp. Lineage (GTDB taxonomy): Bacteria > Pseudomonadota > Gammaproteobacteria > Burkholderiales > Burkholderiaceae_D > Janthinobacterium. Next base: position 588 of record JBLHNV010000023.1, read on the forward strand.
AAGCACGCTCACCAATGGGCGCCGTATGTGCAGCCAACCCTGGCTGGGGCTGTATCTAGTCATTCACGTCTCCTCCGAATAGTGCGACATCGATGCCGTCGCAAATGCAATGTATGGCCAATAGGTGGACTTCCTGTATTCGCGCGGTGCGATCCGATGGCACGCTGATGTGAACATCGGCATCGGTCAGCATCGCGCCCATCGCGCCGCCGCCCTTGCCGGTCAGCGCCACGACGCGCATTTCGCGCTCCAGTGCAGCCTCCATCGCCGCCATGACGTTGGCCGAATTGCCAGACGTCGAGATGGCCAGCAATACATCGCCGGACTGACCGAAAGCTTGCACCTGCTTCGAAAAAATTTCGCGGTAACTGTAGTCGTTGGCCACGGCCGTCAGGATCGAGGTGTCAGTGGTCAAGGCCAGTGCCGGCAGCGGAAAGCGCTCGCGCTCGAAGCGCCCGACCAGTTCGGCCGCAAAATGCTGGCAATCGGCGGCTGATCCGCCATTGCCGCAAGCGAGAATCTTGTTGCCATTCGATAAAGCGTGGAACATCAAATCGATTGCTTGCGCAATCGGTTGGGCCAGAACCGTAGCGGACTCGGTCTTCAGTTCGGCACTTTCGTGGAAGTGCGAGAGGATGCGTTGATTATTCATAGTGTTCCGATTATAGTGCAGCCGCGCAAGAAGACGGACAAGCACTGTTAAGAATGCTTACATTTTGACTTACATTTGAATCGCGTCTTGCAGCCAGCGCAGGTCGTTGCCGTCGATCGCGATCACGTCGAAACGGCAGGCCGGCATTTTTTTCTGCTTCAGCAAATAGACTTGCGCGGCGATGATCAGTCGGCGTTGTTTGGCGATCGTGATGCTGGCCGCGGCATCGCCATGGCGCGCATTGGCGCGTGAGCGCACTTCGATGAAGACCAGACTTTGCCGGTCCTGCATGATCAGGTCGATTTCACCGCCCTTGCAGCGAAAATTGCGCTCGACCAGGCGCAAGCCGTGGCGCTGTAAATGGGCCAGCGCGGCATCCTCGCCGATCTGGCCCTGGCGCTGTTTTTCGCTCTGGCTCATGCCCGATGTTCAGCGTCGCTGGCGTTCATGTGGCGCGCTCCCTTATTTGGCGTGGCAAGCATGGCATCGGTTGCCGGCGATGGTCGTTGCGCGGTCAGTACTGTGAGCCGGGCAGCGCCACCAGCACGCCATCTTGGTAGTGTGCGCCTTGTTCGATGCGCTCGAAGGTGGCGGGCCCCTGGCCGAAGCTGAACTTCAGCTGCCCGGTCACGCCATCGAGCCGGTAGCGTGATGCCGGGTGCCGCGCGATTTCGCTGGCCACCTGGAAAGCGTCGATGCCGAGCGCATACAGGCGCTCCAGGTCTGCGTTTTGCAGGCCGTCGCGCACTGGCGTACGGCGCGGATAGCGCATCACGGTCGGATCATCGCGCTGCACTTGCCACGGCAAGTCGAGCACGCGCACGCCGTCGAGTTCCGGACCGGCTTGTGCGAGACTGTTGCCGGGGTTCAGTGACGAGGTGCCGTAGATCGGGATCGGTGTCTCTTGCAGGTTTTCCAGCGCGGTGCGCAACTGGCGGGTCTGGTCGACATCGAGCGCCACGAACAGCAGCGTCGGTTGCTCTTGCTCGATACGGGCTCTCAGATCAATCAGCTCGGCATCGCTCAGATAGCCGTTCAGTGTGCTCATTTCCATCGTCTGCAATGGCAAGTCCATGCTGCGCCATTTGGCCGAAAAGGCGCTGGCGGAGCGCTGCTGCCATGCCAGTGCGACCGACAATACCAGCGCTTTCGGGTCTGGCTGTTCACGGCTGGCCCACAGCGCTGTCTGGCGCGCTTCATCTTCGATCGACAAGCCCATCGTCAGCATCTGCGGTGGCAAGGCCGTCGTAGCGCCGTGCGTGTCCGGGTAATTGAGCGCGATCGTCGGCTTGCTCACCAGCGTGCTGGCAGCGAGCATGGCGACGGCCGAGCGCTCCAAGGGGCCGACCATGAGATCGTTGCTGGCCAAGGTTGTCGCGTAAAGGGTCAGCAAGTCCTGGTCGGAGGCGCCGGCATCGACGACGGTGATGGCAAAGCGGTCGCGATCACGGTCGCGCTCATGGCCGGCCATGAAGCCGGCGCGCACCGCCTCGGCGGCCTGGCCCAGCGTTGCCGAGTTCAACGGCAGCATCAAACCGATGCGGATGGCCTGGCCCGGCGCCATCGTCTGGCTGAACGAAGGTCCCGGCCAGGTGCTGGCAGCGGCGTTGTTGTTGTAGGGGCTGTCGACGGCAAACGTCTGGACTGCGTCCGGTTCCGGCGTTGCAGCCGTAGTTGGTACCGGCTGCGGCGCGCCAGGCCCTGGCGGCGCGCTTGTAATTGACGTGATAGGCGCGCACAATCGGCCCGGCCCACACGGCGTGCTGCAGCCGCTGATGATCAAACTGGTGGCGCAAAGCAGCAGCAGGTTCAGGCCCGGCAGCTTGAAGCTGGATCCTTTCATATTAAATACCTTAATACTTTTAGCAAACATCCAACCCCCAATGACCGCACAACAGACCAGCGCTATCGCCGCCTTGCCCATCATGAACGAGGCAGAGCACCAAGCCTATCCTATCTCAACATTGTATATAGTGGCCACTCCGATTGGCAACGTGGCCGACATCAGTTTGCGCGCGTTGCATGTTTTGACGCTGGTGAACGTGGTGGCGTGCGAAGATACCCGCAATACCGGGCACTTGCTGACGCGCTTCGGCATTTCGAAGCCGATGATTGCCGCGCACCAGCACAACGAGCGTGAAGTGGCACAGGCGCTGATCGCGCGGTTGCAGGCCGGCGAGCGCATTGCGCTGGTATCCGACGCCGGCACACCGGCCGTGTCCGATCCGGGTGCGCGCATCGTCGATGCGGTGCGCGCAGCGGGGTTTCGCGTGATGCCATTGCCGGGCGCCTCGGCTGTCGTGACGGCGATCTCGGCCAGTGGTCTGGTCAACGATCAATTCCATTTCATCGGTTTCTTGCCAGCCAAGGCCGGAGCGCGTGACACGGTGTTGCAATCGCTCAAGAGCAGCAGCGCGACGCTGGTGTTTTACGAAGCGCCGCACCGGATACAAGATTGCGCCCGCGCGCTGGCAGCGGTGTTTGAACCGAATCGCCAGGTTGTGTTTGCGCGCGAACTGACCAAGATGTTTGAAGAAATCCACCGCTGCCCGCTGTCGGAAGCGCTGGCATGGCTGGCGCTGGATGCGCACCGCGAAAAAGGCGAATTCGTTGTCCTTCTGGAAGGCGCTAGAGCGCCAGCCGATGCCGAAGAGGTCGAAGCCGAGCGGATACTGTCCATCTTGCTGCTTGAATGTTCGGTCAAGCAGGCGGCGAGCCTGGCTGCTGCGATCACCGGCCGCAAGAAAAATGCGCTGTATCAGCGCGCGCTGGAATTGAAGGATCAGGCCGCCGATTGAAGCGACGTCAGACAATCAAATCGGCAATATAAATTTTTTTCAGTCTTGACCAGAGGAAAATCTGCCTGTATAGTTCTGGCTCTCGGAGTGTAGCGCAGCCCGGTAGCGCACCTGGTTTGGGACCAGGGGGTCCAAGGTTCGAATCCTTGTACTCCGACCAGAAAAGCAATGACGAAAGACCTGACAGCCCGCGCTGTCGGGTCTTTTTTCGTTGGGCTGTTGCATGTTGTAGCGCCGTCCCTCGGGCGCGGGGCTGACATCAGCGTTGGCAGCCTGTCGACCCGGTTTAATAGCCCAGGCTGCAATCGACGACGTCACAGATCGGCAAGCCAGCTTGCAGCCGGCGAATTTTTTCCGCGATCTGCGCGACGCTGTCGCGGCGCAACGTCAGCGCCGAAATGTGCGGCGTCAGCGTAATGGCGGGTTCTTGCCAGAACGGATGCTGCGCCGGCAGCGGTTCGTTGCGGAACACGTCGAGCGTGGCGCCGGCGATCTGACCCGATTTGATGAGCATGACCAGATCGGGCTCCGACACGATGGCGCCGCGTGCGACGTTGATCAGGTAGGACGACGGTTGCAGCTTCGACAGGTTGGCGCGATTGAGCAAGTTGGTCGTTTGTGCCGTCAGCGGCAGCATGCATACCAGCACGCGGGTGCCGCGCAGGAAATCGTCGAGGCCATCGGGGCCTGAAAAACATGCTACGCCGGGCATGGATTTTTGCGTCCGGCTCCAGCCGCGCAGCGCAAAGCCGAACGGCGACAGCGCCGCCAGAACGGCGCTGCCCAGCACGCCGAGGCCGAGCACGCCGATGGAAAAATCTTCCTTGTCATGCGGCGCCAGCGGTTGCCACAGGCCGCGGCCTGCCTGAGCTTGGTAGGCATCGAAACGGCGGAAATAACGCAGTACCGCGTGCGTCACGTATTCGGCCATCTGCATGCCCATGCCGGCATCCCCGAGGCGCACGATCGGAATCGTGTCCGGCAGCGCGCTGCCGGATTTGAGCAACGCTGTGAGCAAACCGTCGACCCCGGCGCCGCAGTTGAAGATCGCCTTCACCGACGCCAGTTCGGGCAGCAGCGCCGGCGGCGGTGCCCATACGATAGCGTAATCGCAAGGCGCCCCCTGCCAGCCTTCGTGCCACACGACGATTTCCGCTTGCGGCAGCAGTTCGGCGAAGTTTGCGATCCATTGTCCGTTATCGCTGCCAGGCTTGTGCAACAGTATCCGCATCTTGTTACGCCGGGTCAGGCGCCACAGTGTGTTTTTTGCACCGATTCCAGCGTCGCTGCGCGGGTCTTCAAACCCAGCTTGGCGAGCAGTTCGCGGTCGTCTTCGGCTTCCGGATTGTCGGTCGTGAGCAGCTTGTCGCCGTAAAAAATGGAATTTGCGCCAGCCAGGAAGCACATCGCTTGCACCGCTTCGCCCATCTGGCGCCGTCCGGCTGACAGGCGGACGCGCGCTTTCGGCATTGTGATGCGGGCCACCGCAATGGTGCGCACGAATTCGAGCGGATCGAGCGGGTCCATGCCGTGCAGCGGGGTTCCTTCTACCTGTACCAGGTGGTTGACCGGCACCGATTCCGGATACGGATTCAGGTTCGCCAGTTGTGCGATCAGGCCGGCGCGCTGCAAGCGCGATTCGCCCATGCCGACGATGCCGCCGCAGCATACCTTCAGGCCGGCGCTGCGCACGCGGCCCAGCGTATCGAGGCGGTCCTGGTATTGGCGGGTCGAGATCACGTTGTTGTAAAACTCGGGCGCGGTGTCGAGGTTATGGTTGTAGTAGTCGAGACCGGCATTTTTCAGGCGGTCGGCCTGGCCTTCTTCGAGCATGCCCAGCGTGGCGCAGGTCTCCAGACCGAGCGCCTTCACGCCGCGCACCATTTCCTCGACTTTTTCGATGTCGCGCTCCTTCGGGCTGCGCCATGCGGCGCCCATGCAAAAGCGCGTCGCGCCATTGGCCTTGGCCTGGCGCGCGGCATCGAGCACGGTCTCAATTGCGAGGATCTTTTTCGCTTCGACGCCGGTATCGTAGCGCGCCGCCTGCGGGCAATAACTGCAATCTTCTTCGCAACCACCGGTCTTGATCGACAGCAGCGTCGCCAGTTCGACATCGCCGGCGTCGAAATTGGCGCGGTGCGTTTGCTGAGCCTGGAACATCAGGTCGGTGAATGGCAGGTCGAACAGCGCCATCACGTCAGCCAGCGGCCAGGTTGCGGTCTCGGGCAACGTGATCGCCGCTGCTGGCCGGTGCAATGCAACGGCTTTCAATTCGGTTGCTTTCAATTCCTGGGCTGGGGTCTGGGTTTGGGACATCGTTATTCTTTCAATGGTTTCAAATGCGCGATTCAACAGCGTGGCTTGGTGTGTGGCTTGGTCGGTAGCGTATCAGCTGCGGCGCGCCGGCCAGTTCGGCAAGCTGGAAAAATTCAAGTGCGCCGCCGCTGCCGCTGCCGACGGCTGCGCCAGGCGCGGCACACGACCGAGTAGCGGCGCCGGTATCCGCAGCAGCAGCGCTTCGATATTTTCGTCGGCGTAGCGCATGCCAGGGTCGATCTCATTGGCGACCCAGCCGGCCAGCACCAGCCCGCGCGCGACGATCGACTCGAACGTCAGCAGTGCATGGTTGATGCAGCCCAGCCGCAGACCGACCACCATCACGACCGGCAAGCCGAGTTGCTGGGCCAGATCGGCGCTGTCGAAGCCGTCCGACAGGGGGACGCGAAAACCGCCCACGCCTTCGACGACGACCGCGTCTGACGCGGCGGCGACTTCGGTGTAGGCGGCCAGTATAGGCACCGCTTCGATGATCACGTCTTCGAGGTCGGCGGCGATATGCGGCGCTGCCGCTTCCTGCAGCATGTAAGGCGTCGTCAACGATGGCAGCATGACGACATTGCCGGCTGCAGCCAGCAGGTCGGCGTCGTCATTGTGCCAGACGCCCTCCTTTTGCACGGCGCCGGCTGCGACCGGCTTCATGCCGCAGGCGCGCACGCCGGTTTGCGTCAAAGCATGCAGCAGCGCCGACGAGATCAAGGTCTTGCCGATATCGGTATCGGTGCCGGTGACGAAGCAGGCAAAGTGCAGCGGCCGGGCGGGGACTGCAACTGCCGCTTGTCGCTGCGGGGCTGTGCCGACATCGGAAACGGTGTCAGGGACAAGAACGTCGCCGCCGTTGGTGCTTGTGCTGACGCTCGGGCTTGTGTCCGTGTCTATGCTGGTACTCATGTCAGATCCTTTCCAAATGATTCAGCGCAGTGATTAATTGTGCCACTTCCTGGGCGCTGTGGGCGGCCGACAGCGTGATGCGCAAGCGCGCCGTATTATGCGGCACCGTCGGCGGGCGGATCGCCGGCACCCACAAGCCCTGTTCCAGCAGCGCGCCAGACACCCGCAGCGCTTCATCGTTGGCGCCGATGACGATCGGCTGGATCGCCGTGTTCGAGGGTAGCCGTTGCCAGCGCTGCAGGTCAAGGTCGCGCTTGATGTGCGCCAGCAAGTCTTGCAGATGGGCGCGCCGCGCCATGCCTTCGGCGCCGGCGATCAGGTCGATGCTGGTCAGCAGCGCGTGCGCCAGCGCCGGTGCGGCTGCCGTCGTGTAAATGTAGGGCCGCGCTTTTTGAATCAGTATCTCGATGACGCTGGCATGGGCGGCGACGAAGGCGCCACCGACGCCGGCCGCCTTGCCCAGCGTGCCGACATAGACCAGATACGGCGATTGCAAGTGAAAATGTTCGAGCGCGCCGCGCCCGTTGGCGCCCAGCATCCCGAAGCCGTGCGCGTCGTCGACAACCAGCCACGCGCCGTGCTGTTCGCACAGCGCCAGCAGTTCCGGCAGCGCAGCGAGATCGCCATCCATGCTGAACACGCTGTCGGTGACGACCAGCTTGGTCGACGCGGTCGACGCGGCCAGCAGCATTGCCAGTTTTTCCAGGTCGGCGTGCGGATACACCTTGACGCTGGCCCGCGCCAGCCGGGCGCCGTCGATCAGCGATGCGTGGTTGATGGCTTCTGAAAAGATTTCGCTGTTCGGATCGGCTGCGGTGAGCGCCGTCAGCACGGCCAGATTGGCCATGTAGCCGGTGCAAAAATACAGCGCACGCGCCGCTTCCAGGTGCGGCCCGACGAATTCGGCCAGCCGCTCTTCGAGCTGCGCGTGGGCACGGCTGTGGCCGCTGATCAGGTGCGAGGCGCCGCTGCCGACGCCGTATAGCGCTGCGCCTTCCGCCAGCGCGGCAATCAGGCGCGGATGGGCGGCCAGGCCCAGGTAATCGTTGCTGCAAAAGGTCAGCAGCTCGCGCCCGGCAACCGTCACGCGCGGCGCGCAAGGCGTTTCCGCGATGCGGCGCGTGCGGATCAGGCTGTGCTGTTCCAGTGTTTGCAGCTGAAGATCGAGCTGTGCTATCAGTTTCATTGACTTGTCTTCAGGGTTTGTTCGAACACGGCCAGCATGCGCGTCGCCAGCAAGTCCATGTCATCGTCGCCCAGGATATACGGCGGCATCAGGTAGACGGTGCGTCCGATCGGGCGCAGCAGCAATTCCTGCGCTGCGGCGTTGGCGGCAAAGCGGCTGGAAAAAGTGGCGTTTGCCGCCGGATCCGATTGGACCGCATCGAAAGCCCAGATCATGCCGCGCTGACGGAAATGGCACACCTGCTCGTGTTGCGCCAGCGGCGCCAGCGCTTGCGTCAACCGTGCGGCGCGCACGCGGTTGTTGCGCAGCACATCGTCTTCGATGAAAATATCGAGCGTCGCCAGTGCGGCGCGGCAAGCGAGCGGATTGCCGGTGTACGAGTGTGAATGCAAGAAGCCGCGCGTAACGTCAATGCTATAGAACTTCTGGTAAATGTCATCCTTTGTCATCACCAGCGAGAGCGGCAGATAACCGCCGCTGATGCCTTTTGACAGGCACAGGAAATCGGGCCACGCGATTTTGCCGTCAACGGTCGCTTGCTCACAGGCGAAAAAAGTGCCGCTGCGGCCGCAGCCGACGGCAATTTCATCCAGGATCAGATGGACTTGATAATGGTCGCACAGTGCGCGCACCAGGCACAGGTACAGCGGATCGTGCATCGCCATGCCGGTTGCGCACTGGACCAGCGGTTCGATGATGATGGCGGCGATATGCTTGCCGCGCTCGGCAAACAGGCGCTCGACATCACGCGCGGCGCGGCGCGCCACATCTTGCGCCGTCTCGCCCTCCAGTGCGCCGCGCGCATCGGGCGACGCTACCACGTGCGCGGCGCGCAGCAGCGGGCCATAAGCATCCTTGAACAGCGGCACGTCGGTCACCGCCAGCGCGCCGATGGTTTCGCCGTGGTAGCCGCCCTTGACGCAGACGAATTCCTGCTTGTCATTCAAACCGGCGTTGCGCCATGCGTGAAAGCTCATCTTCAGCGCGATCTCGACGGCAGAAGCGCCGTCGGATGCATAAAAGCAATGCCCCAGCACGCCGTCGGTCAGTTGTGACAGGCGCTCGGACAGCCGCACCACCGGCTCGTGCGTGAAGCCGGCCAGCATCGCGTGCTCCAGACGGTCGAGCTGATCCTTCAGCGCCGCATTGATGCGCGGGTTTGCATGGCCGAACAGGTTGACCCACCAAGAACTGATCGCATCCAGATAGCGCCGGCCTTCCTGGTCGTACAGCCAGGCGCCGCGGCCATGGCTGAGCGCGATCAACGGTACGCCTTCGTGGTGCTGCATCTGCGTGCAAGGATGCCAGACGCTGCGCAAGCTGCGCTCGTTCCAGGTCGATGGTGTTGCGGGAATTGAATTCAATGCTGCTCCAAGTTATCTTGTGTGCATGATCTGGTGTTCATCATTTTGTGTCAGCTGAGCCAGTTCGGCTTGCGTTTTTCCAGGAACGACAGTATGCCTTCGCGCCCTTCGGGTGAGGCGCGTATTTGCGCGATCGTTTCGGCGCTTTGTTGCAGCAGCGCGTCGGTCACCGGGCGCCCGGCCACGTCGCGTACCAGCGTCTTGGCCTGGCGTACTGCGTTCGGGCTGTTCATCATCAACGCCTGGACTATCTCGGCGACCTTGGCATCCAGTGCGTCTGCTGCCACCACTTCATGGGCCAGGCCGATACGCAGCGCCTGTGGCGCGGAAAAGCGTTCGGCGCTCAGGAAGTAGCGCCGCGCCGCCTGCTCGCCGATCGCCCTGATGACGTACGGCGAGATCGTCGCCGGGATCAGGCCCAGTTTTACTTCGCTCAGGCAAAACTGGGCTGTTTCAGCGACGACGACGATGTCGCATGCAGCGACCAGCCCCATGCCGCCGGCATAGCAATCGCCCTGCACACTGGCCACGACCGGTTTCGGACAAAGATAAATCGTGCGCAGCATGACCGCCAGTTGCATCGCATCGGCCAGATTCTCGGCATGCGAGTAGTCGGCCATTTTCTTCATCCAGTTCAGATCGGCGCCGGCGCAAAAGGCAGGACCGTTCGCCGCCAGCACGATCGCACGCACCTGTTCATTGCCACCCAATTGCTCGAAGACGTGCGTGATGTCGGCGATCGTCGTTTCGTTGAATGCGTTGCGCACGTTTGGTCGGTCCAGCGTGACGGTGGCCAGCATGCCTGTGATGGCCACTTGCAATGTTTGGTAAGACATTCTTTCTTTTCTCCTGATGTGCTGCAACTCGAAGACGGAGCCACCTTTGGTGGCAAACCCGGTTTAGCTGGCAAGATGTGTTCACTTGGAAAGAACGGGTCTCCTGACAAGTTCTGTTTAGCCCGGTTTGCGCTTTCCGGGTTCCGGAAAGCTGCCGCCTACGTAATACCAGCGCCCGCCTTCGCGCACAAAGGTGCTGATTTCGTGCAAGCGATGCGCGCGTCCGGCAATCTTGTAACGCGCGACGAATTCGACGCTGGCGCTGTCAGGGTTGGCCGACTCGGCAAGTTGATGCACCGGTTGACGCGTTGGTTTACGTATACGTAAAGTAGATTTTACATCAAGTCCCAGCCAATGCAAGCCTTCATCGTCGGACACGATGGCGTCCGGCGGGCGGGTGCTGGCGTGCCACGTGGCGCGCAGGTAGGATTCATTGCGCAAGACATAGGCGCTGTAGCGCGAGCGCATCAGCGTCGCCGCATCGGGCGGCACGGCATCGCCATCGATGAACGGACCGCAACAAAGAGCATACGAGGCGCCGCCGCAGGGGCAGGCTGTTTTCATGGTTGGCATCAAGGAGGGCGAAAGTGGTTGCAATTATCCGCCATAACCGCGCGCGCGGGTTGCCTGCTGCTTGCGAGGCGCTTGCGATCCCAAGGCGCTGGCGAGCGACCCTGGTGCGCGGCGGCAGAACTGGCAGTACACTCTATGCATCATTGACCATGGCTGGAGCGCGATGATGGCGAGCAAAATGACAACCGAATCCACCAACGGGCAGCATGCGCAACTGGATCAATATCCGGTGCGTGATCTGGTCGCTGCGTTCATCGAAGACCAGTTCCATGCGGTGCAGGCGGTGCGTCATGCGGCGTCCGACATCGCCGCTGCGGTCGAAGCAGCGCTGCCGAGGCTGGAAGCGGGCGGGCGCCTGATTTACGTCGGGGCCGGCACTTCGGGACGCCTTGGCACTTTGGATAGCGTCGAATTGTTCCCCACTTTTTCATGGCCGCACGGGCGCGCGATCGCTTTGATGGCGGGCGGACGGGCTGCGATGTTCGATGCGATCGAGGGCGCCGAAGATGACCGCGCTCAGGGCGCTGCCGATTTGCTGGCGCTGGGCCCCTGCATGCATGACGTCGTGATTTTGCTGGCGGCGTCGGGTGCGACGCCGTATGTGCTGGGTGCTTTGGATGCGGCGCGCGGGCACGCTGCTTTGACCATCGGCATCGCAAATAATCCCGATGCGCCGCTCGCGCAGCAAGCCGAAATTGGCATCACGCTGGCGACTGGTGCCGAAGTCATTTCCGGTAGCACGCGGCTAAAAGCAGGCACTGCGCAGAAAATCGCGCTGAACACGATATCGAGCGCATTGATGGTGCGTCTGAACAAGGTCTACGGCAACTTGATGGTAGACTTGCGCCCGACCAATGCCAAGCTGGTATTGCGCGCCGTACGCCTGACGATGCATGCGACGGGCGCCGATGAACACAGCGCGCGCAGCACGCTGGAGCAATGCCATTTCCACGTCAAGGTTGCGATCGTCGCGCTGGCGAAGCAGCAGAGCGTGGATCAGGCGCAGGCACTGCTGGCTGCGGCGAACGGCAGCGTGCGGATGGCGCTTCTCGGCTGAACCCTGGCCTGCGCCTTGGTCTGAACCGGGGCTTGAATCGCAAGGGACGTATGCAAAAAACGCAACAAAAAAGTCCGTGGCTATGGGTTCCGTCGCTGTATTTCGGCCAGGGCATGCCTTACGTCGCCGTCATGATGCTGTCGGTGATCATGTACAAGAACACCGGCATGTCCAATGTCGACATCGCACTCTATACCAGCTGGCTCTATCTGCCTTGGGTGATCAAGCCATTCTGGTCGCCGTTCATCGACATGTTCGGCACCAAGCGCGTCTGGATTGTCACGTTGCAATTGGTGATAGGCGCGGCACTGGCGCTGGTCGCGCTGACGACCTCGCTACCCCATTTTTTTCAGATCAGCCTGGCCATCTTCTGGTTGATTGCATTTAGTTCGGCGACCCACGATATCGCCGCCGACGGTTACTACATGCTGGGCATGAGCAAGCATCAGCAAGCCGCGTTCGTCGGCGTGCGCAGCACGTTTTACCGGCTCGCGATGATCGCCGGCCAGGGTGCGCTGGTCTACCTGGCCGGCAGCCTGAGCCAGGCCACCGGCGATGTGCGGCTGGCCTGGTCGGTGGTGTTCCTGATCATGGCGGCGCTGTTCGTCGGTCTGGGTATCTTCCATCATCTGGCATTGCCCAGGCCGGCGAGCGACGGTCCGAGCGCCGGCAACGGCGATGTAGTGGCCGATTTTGTGGCGACTTTCACCTCATTTTTCAAGAAAAAAGAGATCTGGACGATCCTCGGTTTCTTGTTGTTGTTCCGTTTTGGCGAAGCGCAATTGCTGAAGCTGGCCCTGCCTTTTTTGCTCGACCCTGCGAGCGCAGGCGGTCTGGGTTTGAGCACTTCCGAGGTCGGTCTGGTGTATGGCACGGTCGGCGTCATCGCGCTGACGCTGGGTGGCTTGCTGGGCGGTTACGTGATCGCGCGCCATGGCTTGAAGCGCTGCCTGTGGCTGATGGTGCTGGCCGTCCATTTGCCTGATCTGGTGTTCGTTTACCTGGCCTCGGCGCTGCCCGACAATCTGGCGCTGATCGCCGCTTGCATCGCGCTCGAGCAATTCGGCTATGGCTTCGGTTTTGCGGCCTACATGCTGTACATGATCATGGTCGCCGACGGACCGCACAAGAGCGCGCATTATGCGATGTGCACCGGCTTCATGGCGTTGGGCATGATGTTGCCCGGCATGGTCAGCGGCAAGATTCAGCAATGGCTCGGGTATCAGGATTTTTTCATCTGGGTTTGCGTCGCGACGATCCCGGCCTTCGCGATGGCGGCGCTGGTCAAGATCGATCCACAGTTCGGCAAGGAGCAAGATCAGGCGCAGGAGCCGGGCAAGGCCGCCAGCTGAAAAGCCGGCGAGCTTGCTACCGCATGCCTGGTGCGTCGCGTCTTTTTGGATACATGCGCGGCGAAATTGCACTATAGTCGGCATCCGGACAGTAATTTGCAAAGGAATGGCTTGTCATCCAAAGTTAATCAGCGCAGGAGACTGTGCAAGGCGGCCGGTGTGGTCGCGATATTCGCCTTCGGCGGCCCCGGTTGCACGACACTCAAGACGGCATCGCCGGCGCCGTCCAACGCGAAGCCAACGATCGCGTCGGCGGTGCCGGTGCCGGCACCGACCGGCGACGAACCTCCGCTTGCGCCGCGCGAATTTCGCGCGGCTTGGGTTTCAACGGTCGCCAACATCGACTGGCCCAGCCGCAGCAATTTATCGGTAGCGCGTCAGCAAGCCGAAGCGATCGCCATCCTGAACCGGGCCCAGGCCCTGAACCTGAATGCGATCGTGCTGCAGGTGCGCCCCAGCGCCGACGCGATCTATCCATCGAGCCTGGAGCCATGGTCTGAATACCTGACCGGACAGCAGGGGCGCGCACCGCAACCGCTGTACGATCCGCTGGCATTCTGGATCACCGAGGCGCATGCGCGCGGCCTCGAATTGCATGCGTGGTTCAATCCGTACCGTGCGCGCCATGCGACGGCGAAGACGCCGCTGGCAGCCAACCATATTGCCAATATCCGGCCCGACACGGTCAAGCCGTATGGCAGATATTTGTGGATGGACCCGGGCGAAGCGGCCGCCGCCCGCCATACGCAAGACGTAATCCTCGATGTCGTGCGGCGCTACGATATCGATGGCGTGCATATTGACGATTATTTTTACCCTTATCCGATCGATGCCGGGCTTGACGATGTGCAAGATGCCGATACCGGTAGCAAGTTGCGCGGGCAGCTCGATTTTCCCGACCAGTTGTCGTGGCAGCGCTATCTGCTGGAGGGCGGCGAGCTGACGCGTGCCGGCTGGCGGCGCCAGAACGTCAACTCGCTGATCGAAGCCTTGTACCATGGCATACACCGCGAAAAAAGCTGGGTCCGTTTCGGCATCAGCCCGTTCGGCATCGGCCGCCCGGACCGGCGCCCGCCTGGCATCGTCGGTTTCAGCCAGTACGACCAGTTGTATGCCGATGCCGAACTGTGGCTGGCCAAGGGTTGGCTCGATTATCTGGCGCCGCAACTGTACTGGCCGATCGCGCAAAAGCCGCAAGCGTTTGATGTGTTGCTCGACTACTGGCTGGCGCAAAATCCGCACGGCCGCCATATTTGGCCGGGCTTGTTTACGAGCCGCATCGACAATACCGCGCGCTCGTTCCTGCCCGAAGAAATCGTCCAGCAAATCGCGCTCACACGCAGCCGTGCCGGCGTCAATGGCCAGGTCCATTTCAGCATCGCTGCGCTGATGGAAAACCGCAAGGGCATCAGCGACCAGCTGATGGCGAACAGTTACCAGAGCGCCGCGCTGGTGCCTGCCACGCCGTGGCTGGGTGCCAAATTGCCTTTGGCGCCGACAGTGGTGGTGCGGCGTACCAGTGGCGCTCACAGCTTGAGTCTGAAGGCAGCAAACGGCAATGCGCCGGCTCGTTATGCGATCTGGTCGCGCTACGGCGCCCAATGGCGCTTCACGACGGTGCCAGCGGGACGGTCCGGCTGGTCGGTGCCCGATGACGAGCGCAGCGGGCCGGCCAATGCGATCGTCGTCAGCGCAGTCGACCGGCTGGGCAATGAAAGCGCGCGGGTCGACGTCTTGCGTAGCGCCGCTCTGGCGCTGGCGCTGTAGCTGCCGGCCTGCGATGAGCTTGCCAACCAGTGCGGCAACAGTCGCGCAGTGCGGCCCGGGCCTCGGCCTGGGCATCGATGCCGGCGGCAGCCGCACGCGCTGGGCCCTGGCCGGCCAGGATGGCCGGATCCTCGGCAGCGGCGTCGTCGCTGGCATGTCGGCGCTGCAAATGGCGCACCCGGGCGCACGGCTGGCGCTGCATGCAGACTTGTCCAGCCTGTGCCGCGCCGCGCTGCAACTGGGCTTGCCCGTGCGCGTGCAAGCCGGGTTGACCGGCTTCGATGTCGATAGTGACCATGGCCGGCAAGTCGGCGCCTGGCTGGCCGAACTGCTGGCCATCGACGTCGGCTGCGTGACACTGTGCAGCGACATCGACATCGCCTATCTGGACAGCTTCGGGTCGGACCTGCCCGGTCAGGGCTA
>JBLHNV010000024.1:0-15800 GCA_047623125.1 Janthinobacterium sp.
GCCGGTGGCGGCGAAGAACTCGGTGGTCTGCGCGCACTGGGCTTCTATCACAGGCGCACCGCACTGCAAGCGTCGAGCACCACTTTGCAGCACCTGGCACCTTCCGCAGTACGCCACAACAGCTAGTCAAAACATACCATGCCGCACATAAAAGTGGCAGGAGGAGACAACCATGGAACACCCGACAATACACGTACCGGAACGCTATAACTTCGCCCGTCACATTTTGGAACGCAATGCCGACAGGGCGGGCAAACTGGCGTACATCGATGATACCTGCGAGCTGAGCTACGCTGAACTCGACAAGCGCGTGCGCTCTTGCGCCGCCGGCTTGCTGGCACTGGGCATTCGTCCCGAGGAGCGCGTGCTGCTGATAATGCAAGACAGCGTCGACCTGCCGGTCGCGTTCCTGGGCGCGCTGCTGGCCGGAGTGATCCCGGTACCAGTCAATACTCTGCTGCCGCCGGAGGAGCATGCCTACATGCTGAACGACAGCGGGGCCCGCGCCGTAATCGCCTCGGTCTCACTGCTGACAGGCGTACAGCAAGCCATGGCACTGGCTGCAGTTGAGGTCCCGCTGGTCGCCGCCGGCAACGCCGACATCTTGCCCCATGGCACGCTGCGCTTCGCGCACCTGCTTGAGCATGCGCCGCTGGAAGCGCCGAACGACAGCGCGGCCGACCAGTTCGCATTCTGGCTCTACTCGTCCGGTTCAACCGGGCGCCCGAAGGGCACGGTGCACTCGCATGCAAACCTGTTCTGGACTGCCGAACTGTATGGCAAAGCGGTGCTCGGCGTGCATGAAGACGATGTCGTGTTCTCGGCCGCCAAGCTGTTCTTCGCTTACGGGCTGGGCAACGCGCTCACATTCCCTTTGTATGCCGGCGCCACAACCATCCTGATGGCCGAACGCCCCACGCCGCAAGCGGTGTGCGAGCGCCTGGTGCGGCAACAACCAACCGTGTTCTGCGGCGTGCCGACTTTGTACGTCGGTCTGCTTGCATCCGATTGTCTGCCGTCAAAGGCCAGTACCGCGCTGCGCATCTGCACTTCGGCAGGCGAAGCACTGCCGAAAAATATCGGCGAACGCTTTTCAAGCCACTTCGGCTGCGACATTCTCGACGGCCTCGGCTCGACCGAAATGCTGCACATCTTCCTGTCGAACCACCAAGGCGACATCCGCTACGGCGTCACCGGCAAACCGGTCACCGGCTACGAAGTGCAACTGCGCGACGATGCCGGCGGCACGGTCGCGCCGGGCGAAATCGGCGATCTGTATATCCGCGGCCCGAGCTCGGCACTGATGTACTGGAACAACCGCGCCAAGAGCGAGGCAACCTTTCAGGGCGGATGGACGCGCAGTGGCGACAAGTATGTGCTCGACGCCGAAGGCTATTACACCTATGCCGGCCGCAGCGACGACATGCTCAAGGTCAGCGGTCAGTACGTGTCGCCGATTGAGGTCGAGTCGGTGCTGATGGATCATGCCGCGGTATGCGAATGCGCGGTGGTCGGCAAGCCGGACGCGCAAGGCCTGACCCGCACTCTGGCATACGTCGTCACGCATGCCAGCTGCCATGGCGATGATGCGCTGGTGCTGGAATTGAGGACATGGGTCAAGGCCCGTTTGGCCCCCCACAAGTGCCCACGCGAAGTGATCTTCCTTGCCGATCTGCCAAAGACAGCGACGGGCAAGATCCAGCGCTTCAAGCTGCGGGCGATAGCCTGATGGACGCGCAAGTGCACACCGTTGCCCTCGATTGGCAAGACCGGCTTCTTACGCTCGAATATGCGTGGGTAGGGACATCAACGTCAGAGCATCCAGTCGTCGTTTTCCTGCATGAGGGACTTGGCTCGTTATCGATGTGGAAAGACTTTCCCCATCAATTTTGCGCCGCGCATGGCCTGCGCGGACTGGTGTTTTCGCGTTATGGCTACGGTAAATCGACGCCGCGCCCAGGCAACGAACACTGGCGACCTGACTACATGCACCGCCAAGCGAAAGAGGTGCTGCCCGCGCTTTTCGCGCAGCTCGGGATCGAATGTCCATGGCTGTTCGGCCACAGCGATGGCGGCTCGATCGCATTGCTGTACGCGGCGCACTTCCCGGATCAGATCAGCGGCGTGGTAGCGGTCGCACCGCACATCTTTGTAGAGCCCGTCAGCATCGCCAATATCGGCGCAGCGCGCGAAGCTTACATGCAAGGCGATCTGCGTGGCCGGCTCAGTCGCTATCACGCTGATGTCGATCTGACCTTCTGGGGCTGGAACGACATCTGGCTAGCTCCGGCTTTCCGCGACTGGAATATCGAGGCAGAACTGGCCGGCATCCGCTGTCCGCTGCTTGTCATCCAGGGCGAGGAAGATGAATACGGCACCCTTGAACAGGTGCATGGCATCAGGCGCTGTGTTCCGGCGGCGCAGATGGCCGTGCTGGCGCAGTGCGGACATTCGCCGCACCGTGACCAGCCGGCCGCTTTAACCCGGAAAGCAGCACAATTCATTACACACCACAGATTTTAAAAAAACCACAACGGAGACCATCATGCATAGCCCATTCCACTTTCCAAGCCTGACCGCCTGCGCAGCCGCCACCTTGATCCTGGCGAGCCAGGCCGTCGCACAGAACGCACCGGTCAAGGTCGGCCTGATGCTTCCGGCCACCGGCACTTACGCCAATCTTGGCACGATGATCGAAAACGGCTTCAAGCTGTATGTGGACGAACAAGGCGGCAAGCTCGAAGGACATGAGATCGCCTACTCCAAGGTCGACGATGAGTCAGCGCCATCCAAGGCCTTCGACAACATCAACAAACTGATCAAGCGCGACCAGGTCGACCTGGTCGTCGGCACCGTACACTCGGGCGTGGCGCTGGCGATGGCGAAGGTGGCAAAGGATAGCGGCACCTTGCTGATCGTGCCCAATGCCGGTGCCAATGCCATCACCGGCGCGATGTGCGCAAAGAATATCTTTCGCAGTTCGTTTTCCAGCTGGCAGTCAGGGTATGCAATGGGCCAGATCGCAGCGCAGCGCGGCCACAAAAAAATCATGACCATTACCTGGAACTACGCCTTCGGCAACGAGTCGGTGGAGGCATTTACCGAAGGCTTTGAAAAAGCTGGCGGCAGCGTGACGCAAAGCCTGAACCTGCCATTCCCGAACGTTCAGTTCCAGGCTCTGCTGACCCAGATCGCAGCGCAAAAACCGGACGCAGTGTACGCCTTCTTCGCCGGCGGTGGCGCCGTCAAGTTCGTCAAGGACTACGCTGCGGCAGGGTTGAACAAGACCATGCCGCTGTACGGCCCAGGTTTTCTGACGGATGGCACGCTGGAAGCGCAGGGCGCAGCGGCGCAGGGCATGCTGACCACGCTGCACTATGCCGACAACCTCAACACCGCGCGCGACAACGCTTTCCGCCTCAGTTTTGCCAAGACTTACAAGGTCAACGCCGATGTCTACGCGGTACAGGGCTACGATGCGGCGCAGATGCTGCACGCTGGCATGAAGGCGGCCGGCGGCGACATCACCAAGCAAGACAAGGTGATTGCAGGAATCGCGGCGGCGCAAATCGATAGCCCGCGCGGAAAATTCCACATGTCGGCGGCACACAATCCAGTGCAAGACATCTACCTGCGCCAGGTCAATGGCAATCACAACGAATTGAAGGGCGTTGCCATAAAGGCGCTGGCCGATCCGGCCAAGGGCTGCCGCATGTAATCTCGCCTGGCCCGTGTCATTCCCGCTGCGCGCGGCCGCCACCGGCGCGCGCAAGGGATGGGCCAGGCCCGAGATTCGTCCTCGCGCAGCGCGCTAACGCCGACGTAACGACCGTCGTCTTCGCGCAAGCGGGGAATTCCATTGCGAGTGCAGGACCGATCAGGCGAGCGCGCTCGCTGTGCCCGCGCATCAGGTTCTCGCTTTGGCGGGAACGACGTCTGAAATACCAGGAACCATGATGGATATATTCACTTTTCTCGCCCAATGCCTGAACGCCGTTCAATACGGCTTGCTGCTATTTCTGGTCGCCAGTGGCCTGACCCTGATCTTCGGGATCATGGGCGTCATTAACCTGGCACACGGTAGCTTTTACATGATCGGAGCCTATATGGCCTGGGCACTGGCGCCCCTGTTTGGCGACCAGTTCCTGCTGCAGTTGCTCGCTGGCGTGCTGCTCGCCGCATTGCTCGGCTTCGTGCTCGAGTGGATCTTCTTCAGCTACCTGTACCAGCGCGACCATCTGCAACAAGTGCTGATGACCTATGCCTTGATCCTGGTGTTCGAGGAACTGCGTAGCCTGTTGGCCGGGAACGAGGTACACGGCGTCACCAAGCCACCATGGCTGTCCGGTTCCATCGCGCTGGGTGACCTGATGTCCTACCCGGTCTATAACCTGTTCGCCTCGGCAACCTGTCTGCTGGTCGCGCTTGGCTTGTACTGGGTGGTCAACCGTACCCGGCTCGGCATGATGATCCGCGCCGGCGCCAGCAACCGCGACATGGTGCGCGGCCTTGGCATCAACATCAGCCTGCTGTACCGAATCGTATTCGCCGCCGGCGTGGCACTGGCCGCACTGGCGGGCATGATCGCCGCACCGATGGCATCGGTCTACCCCGGCATGGGCGGCCAGGTGCTGATCATCTGCTTCGTGGTCGTTGTCATCGGCGGCATCGGCTCTATCTCGGGGGCCCTGATCGCGTCACTTCTGGTGGGCTTCGTCGACACCTTCGGCAAGGTGCTGTTCACGCAGTTCAGCGGACTGAGTATTTACCTGCTGATGGCGCTCATCCTGATCTGGCGCCCGCAAGGTCTGAAAAGCAAAGGATATTAAATCATGCGCACCTCCACCCTCTCCTCCCCCAGCGTCACCATGGCGTCGTCGGGAACCACCGCGCTGCACGGTTGGTGGCCGCTGGCGGCGGCTGTCATGCTTGCCGCCTTGCCGCTGGTGCTGTCGCCCTACTTGCAAGAACTGGTGCTGAAGATTGCAATTTACGCCATCTTTGCACTGAGCCTCGAACTGCTGGTCGGCTGGACCGGCTTGATCAGCCTGGGCCACGCCGCCTTTTATGGCATCGGCGCGTACATCGCCGTGCTGGCGTCACCGGAAGCAGACCCCGGTGCGCTCGGCGTGCTGCTGCCGCTTTCCATGCTTGGTGCTGGCGCTTACGCGCTGGTGGTCGGCGCGCTCAGCCTGCGCACCAAGGGGGTGTACTTCATCATGGTGACGCTGGCATTCGCACAGATGGCCTATTTTGTCTTCCACGACACCCAGGTGGGCGGCGGCAGCGATGGCATCTTCCTCAACGTCCGGCCAGCGCTGCAAATTGGCGCACTGACCCTGGTCGATCTTGAAAATCCGCTGCACATGTACGCGCTGGTAATGGCTTGCCTGGCGGGTTGCTACGGCTTGCTGGCCCTGATCCAGCGTTCGCGCTTCGGCCATGCGCTGGCCGGCATCCGCTCCAACGAACAGCGCATGCGTGCCACCGGCTACAACACCTTCGCATACAAGCTGAGCGCATTCGTGATCGCCGCCATGCTGGCCGGCGCGGCCGGTTTCCTGACGGCTGCGCGCAATGGCGCCATCCATCCTGAACTGCTGTCATGGCATGAGTCGGGCGCCGTGCTGTTGATGATCATCCTTGGAGGACTAGGCAGCCTGCGCGGAGCGGTACTGGGCGCGGTCGCCTTCATCTTGCTCAAAGAACTGTATTCGTCCGAATCGATCCTCGGCCCGGCGGCTCAGCACTGGCAGCTGACGCTCGGGCTGACCATGATCTTTTGCGTCGCAGCAATGCCGAACGGACTGATAGGCCTGGCTGCGCAATGGAAGGCCCGCCGCAGCGCCGCAGCGGCCAAGAAGGGAGAAAGCGCATGACTACCGCCAATAACGCGACACCGCTCATGCAAGCGACTTCACTGAGCCGGCATTTCGACGGCTTGACCGCCGTCGACAAGGTCTGCGTCGCCTTGCAAGTGGGCGAAGTGCACGCCGTGATCGGCACCAACGGCGCCGGCAAGTCGACCTTGATCAACATGCTGTCGGGCGAAATAGAAGCCTCCGGCGGTACCATCTTGCTGCGCGGCGCCAACATCACCGGCTGGAGCCAGGCACGCCGCGCGCGCGCCGGCGTCGGCCGCACTTACCAGCGCACCACCATCTTCTCGACGTTTTCGCTGCTGGAGAACTGCCGGCTGGCGGCCCAGGCATCGATACAACGACCGTGGGCCCTGTGGCAGGCAGCGAGCGCCTGCGACCAAAGCTTGCAGCGTGCGTGGGCCGCGCTCGAAACGAGTGGCCTGCAAGAATCGGCGCACCGGGTCGCCGGCACCGTCAGCCATGGGCAGCAACGCCAGCTCGAAATCGCGATGTGCCTGGCCACAGATCCAGCCGTACTATTGCTCGACGAACCACTGGCGGGCATGGGCGCCGAGGAAACCGATCATATGCTGTCGATGCTCGAACGCCTCAAACAGGCGCACGCGATTTTGCTGGTGGAGCACGACATGGACGCCGTATTTCGCATCGCCGACCGGATCACCGTCATGGTGAATGGCCAGGTCATCGCCAGCGACTTGCCCGACAACATCCGCACCAGCGCCGCCGTGAAGACGGCTTACCTGGGCGAGCACCACGCCGAGAAAGCCAGCCATGCTTAAGATTCGATCGATCAATACTTATTACGGCGACAGCCATATCCTGCACGGTGTCGATCTCGATATCCCTGAAGGAAAAGCAGTGGGCCTGCTGGGCCGCAATGGCATGGGCAAAACCACACTGATCCGCACCCTGATGGGCTTTGTGCCTGCCACTTCGGGCCAGTTGTCCTGGCGTGGCCAGGACTGCACCGGTGCAGCGCCTGAACGCATGGCGCGGCGCGGCATCGGTTACGTGCCCGAAGGGCGCGCAATCTTTCCCAACCTGTCGGTGCGGGAAAACCTGATAATGAGTGCCCGACACGGACCGCAGGGGCGCGCCGACTGGAACTTCGAGCGCGTGATGGCAACCTTTCCAAGGCTGGCCGAACGGCTCAACCACGGCGGACAGCAACTGTCCGGCGGTGAGCAGCAGATGCTGGCGATTGGCCGGGCGCTGATGACCAATCCCGACTTGCTGATTCTGGACGAGGCGACCGAAGGCCTGGCGCCGCTGATCGTGCAGGAGATCTGGCGCGTCATCCGGTTGATCAGCGAAACCGGCATCAGCACCCTGATCGTCGACCGTAACTACCACGCCGTGCTGTCCTATACCGACCTCGCGGTGGTGCTGGAAAAAGGCCGGGTCGCCTGCGCCGGCAACTCCGCCGAACTGCTGGCGGCGCCCGACAAATTGGCGCGCCACCTCGGCGTGTAAACGCTCAGATACAGATGCTGATACAGATGCTGATACAGATACAGATGCTGATACAGATGCTGATGCCAAGCAATGGATTGGGGTTCTGGCGCGCAGGCTTGGGATTGCGCCTGCGCGCCGACGGGCGCGCTTCGATGCTCGGTTGATGCAAGCCCTGATGGCAATGCTGGCAATGAAGGCAGACAACACATACACATCAATGGCGGCATGAAACGGTTCAGCAGCGCTGCCAAAAAAGCACGACCTCCTTTTTGGCATGAATCACAAGGCACATTGCCGGGCCGCGCGCGCTCTACCGTTTGACAGGGCGCCCGAAAAATGGATAGCTCGGGTCGTTGTAACCGGGGCTCGACGCATGTCCGGGCGAGACCAATTGATCGATGAATGCCTCTTCCTCGGCCGAGATCGCGATGTCGAGCGCCGGATAATAATCCTCCAGTTGGGCCAGCGTGCGCGGACCGGCGATGACGGCGCTGACGACCGGATTGGCCAGCACCCACGCGGTAGCAAACTGACCCGGCGTGATCGCACGCGCTTCGCTGAGCGTTTTTATCTTTTCGGCGATGAGCAAGGATTCTTCGCGGAACTCGGTATCGAGGATACGCTTGTCGCCACGACCGGCGCGGGTGCCTTCGGCCGGTTGCTGTCCTGGCGGATATTTTCCCGTCAACACACCGCGCGCGATCGGGCTGTACGGCACCACGCCGATGCCATGGTGGGCGCAAACGGGCAATATCTCGACCTCGGGTTCGCGCTTGAGCAAGTTGTAATAAGGCTGGCAGACGATTGGCGCGGCGACACCTTGCAACTGGCACAAGTGCACAATTTCGGCGATGCGCCAGCTGCGGAAATTGGACACGCCAAAGGATTGAATCTTGCCGCTGCGGATCAGGTCACCCATCGTGCGCACCACTTCTGCCAGATTCAGATCGTGAAAGTCGCGGTGCAGATACAAAATATCGATGTAATCGGTCGCCAGCCGCTTCAGGCAGGCATCAACTTGCTGTAGCAGCCATTTGCGCGAATAATGAAACAGGCTCAATCGCGCGCCCATCGAATTGCCGACCTTGGTCGCCAGCACCCAGTCGTGCCGACCGGCGGCCAGCACCTTGCCGACCATTTCCTCGGAACGCCCGCCGCTGTACACATCGGCGGTATCGATGAAGTTGATGCCATGCTCACGCGCCGAAGCGACCATGCGCCCGGCTTCGGCCAGTTCAGTTTGATCGCCAAACATCATCGTGCCCAGGCAGAGCGCAGATACTTTCAGATTGCTGGTTCCAAGATGTCGATATTGCATCAGATAATTCCTTTTATAATTTTTTCTGGTGGACTATGTTAAGCCGCATTCGCGCCATGAAACCTGAGAGCAAGGGCGCACTGCGCCAACCGCTGCCCGCTGCCCGCTGCCCGGCGCAGTCAATCACAAGGTTGGCATTCACAAATTGAATGTCGATTTTGCCGAGTTTGGACTTGATCCATGTCATTTCAATACCCGCTGTAAACCCTGCCTTTTTTCATCAACCTTTTTTCATCAACCTTTTCTGGAAGTTCATCATGCATAAGAATGCCATGCAAGCACAGATTTGCGGCAGCTTTTCCGGCATGGCAAGAGCGTTGCGTCATTTTTTCAAAAACCGTGCACCGCGCACGCTTTCCGAATTGCCTTGCCATCGAAAAACAGCCCAGCGGCACCCTCTTGCAACGAAACTTGTTTCCAAAATAACATGGATACCCCATTTAAAATTATTTTTTACTAAAAAGTGAATTTCAATTTTCAGGCTCGGTAACCGGATCTGGCGACGTACAAACGGACCAGGATTTCAGGCAGCAAGGCGATCCTGGCGCTGTTGGCCGCAGTGTTTGCGTTGCTGAGCGTGGCACTGTTGTGGGCACTGTTGTCGGCGCAGGCTGTCGATCAAGCTTCGCACCGGTCGCCAAGCTTGGCGGCAACGCAGGCGGCACTGGATAAAGCAGCACTGTTTGCGCAGTGCCATGACATCAACATGCTCCATGACGGCAATAGCGTCTATGACTTGTGCAAATTTTCGCTCGACTTGGAAGCGCGCTTTCAGAGTTCGCTACACCCTGGAAAAAACAACCTGCCCGCATTTGGCACCTCGCTCAGCGACGGTCAAATCCACCTGGCCTGGGTGTAAGTGAAGAATCGCGGCAAGGCGCCGGAAAAAATCGGCACAATGACGCCAGCATATGACATGCTCTGCTGCAATGACTTAACCCATAAGGAGTAAACCGATGTCTGCACTCGATCCTGAAGTCGTAATCTTGCTGGACATGATACGCGAGGCTGACAAGCCATCCTTGCAATCGTTGAGCCCGGAAGCGGCGCGCATCGCCTATGCCACCAGCCGCAACCTGCTGCAAGCGCAGACGCAAGAAGTGGCGTCGGTGCGCGATGTCACCGTACCGGGAGCGCAAGATGGCTTGCGCTTGCGCATCTATCGGGCGGCATCAACACAAGCGTCCGACATCCTGCCCTGCCTGGTCTATTACCATGGCGGCGGCTGGGTCGTCGGCGACCTGGACAGCCATGACCGGCTATGCCGCATTCTGGCCAATCGGGCCCGCATTTGCCTGATCGCAGTCGACTACCGGCTCGCGCCCGAGCACATCTTTCCCGCCGCGCTGGACGATGCCGCCAGCGCGCTGCAATGGGTGAGCGACAATGCTGCAGCACTGTCGATTGCGCCCGGGCGCATTGGCGTCGCAGGCGACAGCGCGGGCGGCAATCTGGCCGCGGTAGTGGCCTTGATGGGGCGCGATGGCAGCGCGCCGGCCACGATCCACCAGGCGTTGCTGTATCCGGCAGTGGACTTGACAGCAAGCAGCCCGTCGTATCAGCGCGAAATTGCTGCAGGGGCGCCATTGTCGGGCGCTACCATGCATTATTTCATCGATCATTACATACCCGATGCCAAGGAAAGGCTGGACTGGCACGCCTCGCCGCTAAAGGCAGCATCGCTGGCAGGCACGCCACCGGCTTTGGTCGTGACGCTGGGCCATGATCCCTTGTGCGATGAAGGTCGGGCCTATGCCCAGCGGCTTGAAAATGACGGCGTGCGCGTGACAGCATTGCATTTGAGCGACCAGATCCACGGCATGCTGATGATGGGAGGGGTACTGCAGGCGGCCAATCGCACCACTGATTTCATCGGCGATGCGATTGGCGCCGCGCTGCACCACGGCAGCCCGACGAGCCGCTAGCAACACCGGCAATCAGTGAGCGACAGGCCGTCAAGCCTGTCGCTCTGAAATGGCTTTCTTCGGGGGCGTTTTAGAGCCGACCACCGGAGCCCCCTCGCGTCGGCCACCAACGTCATTGCAACGTCATCATTAATCACGATTGCCCCGGGTACAGCGTTGGCAGCACGACATGCCGCGCCTCAAGCGGCAAAGGCCGCTCCTGCCCCGCATCAAGAAAACAATGGCACGCGCCTTGATGCCAAGACGGCTCAAGCATGAATTGCTGGCAAGCGCTTGCGCGTCAGGCTCGGTACACTGGGGACTGCCCCCCTTGGCTCGCTGCGGCAATCTCTTTTCCCTGAACCCTCACACAAGCTGCTACCAGGCCCGGCCAATGCGGACTCGAAACATCTGATGAGCGGCATCGCGAATACAACGCGGACAAAAAAATGCCCGCTGGTAAAAGCGGGCGAATCCAATTCTTTTACGAGTTGGAGGAGACAGGCTCATTACGCTGCAGTGCGACATACATTACAATTTTTCATTTGTAACGAAATGTATCACGCATGCAAATCGCAGTTGCATCGATCCGGAGCAAGGCCTCCTCCCAGATTCGACAGACAAGCCCATGCTCGAACGTCAGCCCGGTAGATGGCCTTGCAAGTGTAGTGGATTGAACCATAGTCGGGGCGCTGAAGATAAACGTACAAAGGTTTGTTGACGTTAGAAATAGTCATCGTCATGTTCGTTCTCCGGGCGCGCCCTGCCAGCAGGGGTGTCCATATGCCAAAGGTCAGTCCTGAGCCCGGGTGCCGCATGCTCCAGAACGCCTAAAACATGCAATGCTGCCAGATAGCCTCCTGCACTTACCGTGGACTCACCGCGTTCCATCCGCTGCAAGGTCGGGTGCGAAATACCCAGACGCTCACACAAATCGCGCGCCCTGATCCTTTGATCTATGCGCTGTTTGCGAATGCACATATCCGATGATGCAAGGCGTTCAGCTACCAGGGTAGGTACGGCGGCAAGCGTTGGCGTTTTCTTTGCCATGAGTTCTGATTGAGTGAACATAACGAGTGAATATATTGATTACTTTAAATCGATTAAACGCAATTCATGTTCATTTTATTTTGAACACTTTTCGATGCGAGCGGCCTGAACAGCATGCTCGTTGCGCACATCATGCCGCAAGCCAGACTGCCTCGTGCTCCATTGCCAACCCATGCAACGACAATGCGTGGCAAAGCGCGCCAAGTTCGGGCGGCATGCCATTTTTTTGAAAGCGCGCCAAAGCAGTATTGAATTCTTTCTGCGATTTTTCGACTAAGCGCGTGTAATTGAGTCAGCCAACGCCATCATAATCCGGAAAAAAATGATTCACCTGGTGCGCTCGCGTTGCGCCATCGAGTCAAGCAGCACATTACTGAGCCGCCCTCCGTAATAAACGAGCGAACCATGCGCGCCTTCGGGCAACCAATCGAGTCGGTCAAACAGCGCCAGGTTCTCCACCAGCGAGATCGGTTCGGGCGTGATCCAGCCATCCTCGGGCACAATGGCGGTGGTGCTCGCGTCGGCAAGGTTCGTGTTGCCAGAAATATCGAGCAGAGCACCATCGCCGCGGTGCGGTAATCCCCCCTACATACACTTGCCCCAAGGATCATCTTCGGGCCGCGGGAATTGCGCCGTCATGAAATCGACAAAACTACGCACCTTAGCCGATAGAAAGCGCCGACTCGGATAGGCCATCACGACCTCGATCCCGGTCATTTTATAGTCCGGCAACACCCGCACCAATCGCCTGCTGGCCAAGTCGTCGCACAGGGCAAAGGACGGGCTGAAGACCAGGCCCATGCCGGCCGCTGCACATTCGCGCAACAGATTGCCATTATTCGAGAACATCCGGCTCGTAATTGGTACGCTGACGCTGCTTTGGTGGCCCGTAACCGTCCAAGCATGGCGCAGCTGTTCCAGAGGGTAATTCAGGCAGGCATGCCGGACCAGGTCTTCTGGTACCTGGGGCGCGCCGCAGCGTTCGATGTAGCTGGGTGATGCACACAGGAATCCTTCGGAAACGCCCAGTTGGCGGGTGATCAGGCTGGCGTCAAATTTTTGCACGCCGGTGAGAAAGATGCCGACATCAAAACTATCCTCGACCAGGTCCACCACTCGCTCCGACAGCGTCACGTCCAGCATGACATCCGGAAAACTCTGGGCGAAGACCGGCAGCAGTTTGGCCAGTTGCAGTTGGCCAAAGCTGATCTGCGAATAGATGCGCAAGGTGCCGCCCGGCGTGCGCGACTGGAACGATGCAATCGCATCCGCCTCCTCTATTTCTTGCAAAATATGGCGCACCCGCTCCAGATAAGTCCGGCCGGTCTCGGTTAGCGACAGCTTGCGCGTGGTGCGATTCAGCAAACGCGTGCCGAGATGACTTTCCAGGTCGGCGACATGGCGCGTGACGACCGCGTTCGACATGTGCAAGGCGGCGCCAGCCCGGGCGAATCCACCTTGCTCGACGACTTTTGAAAAAACCCGCATGGACTGGAGACGATCCATAGTTATTCCTTATTATTTCTAAATAAGGAATAATATATTGTTATTTTTATTATTTATACTTTTTTTAGAAACAGATACACTGATTTCGTTGATGAAGATATACCCAAGAGCAACCTTCCCAATCCGGACTTGATGCGCGAGCCGCCCGTCCGTAACCAATTTCACGCAACTTATCGGAGAATTAAAATGAATACCAAACAATTGATTGCCATAGCCATCGTTTTGACTGCCAGCGCTTCTGCATTTTCCCAGCCGTTGCAGCGCGTCGACCAGTTCGGCGATGCGGCTCCCGTCTCAGCTGCCACGCGCACTATCGTCATTACGTCAAGCACCAAGTACGTCAATGTGACGGCTGGTGAAACGATCAATTTTATCGTCGGCGACAAATCGTTTGCATGGACATTTGACGGAACAAGCCATTCTGCTTTCAACCTGGAGCGGGTCTCACCGGCGAACCTGATCAACAACAAAATCGTGGTGTATATCGCACCCAATACCCTCTACGTGGCATAAGTTCACGGGGCCGTCCATTCTGAGGTCCCCTCGATATTTCGTATTCCAACAGGCAGATTTTATGCAGCCTGTTAAGGCCACCTCTAAAAACCTCCAGGTCTGCAACGGTAATCCCCCACAAAAAAGATCCGATCAGAAGTAGAATTTTCTTACATGCAATTTGAGGATTTTTTACATGAAAACATCGCGCTTTACCGACAGCCAGATCATGCAGATTTTGAAGCAGGCAGAAGCTGGCAGCCCTGCACCTGAACTGTGTCGTGAGCATGGCATGAGCGCGGCGACGTTTTACAAATGGCGCGCTAAATTGGGTGGCATGGATGCGTCCCTGATGACGCGAATGAAGGAGCTCGAAGACGAGAACCGGCGCCTGAAAAAGATGTACGCCGAAGAACGGCTGAAAGCCGAGATCGTGACAGAGGCGCTGTCAAAAAAGTGGTAGCGCCATCCCAGCGAAGAACGATGGCGCAGTGGTCCGTAGCAAACAGATTGGTCACGATTCGCGTGGCATGCAAGGCGTTCGGCATCAGCCAGACCTGTTACCGATATTGCGCCAAATTATCATCAAGGAATGTGCGCATTGCCGACTGGTTGGTGTGCCTGACGACCAGTGGGCGCAACTGGGGCTTCGGCCTCTGCTTCTTGTATTTACGTAACGTGAAGGGCTTCAAATGGAATCACAAGCGGGTCTACAGGATTTACCGGGAGCTTGAACTGAATCTGCGCATCAAACCGGGCCAGCGGCTCGTGCGCGACGTGCCGCTAGTGTTGGCAGTGCCGGCCAACATCAATGAAATGTGGTCAATGGATTTCATGCATGACCAACTTGCCGACGGACGCAGCATCCGGTTGTTCAATGTGATCGACGATTTCAATCGGGAGGGGCTGGCCATCGCAGTCGACTTCTCGCTGCCATCGGAACGCGTGTTCCGATCGCTGGACCAAATCATCGAATGGCGTGGTGCGCCCAAAGCCATCCGGTGCGATAACGGTCCTGAATACATCGGCGCAGTGACGCAGGTGTGGGCTGCCAAGCGTGGCATCCGGATCGATTTTATCCAGCCGGGCAATCCGCAGCAGAATGCCTACGTCGAACGCTACAACCGGAATGTGCGCTATGACTGGCTGGCCCATCATCTGTTCGAATCGATTGAGGAAGTGCAAAATTTTGCCACCAGTTGGTTGTGGACTTACAATCATGACCGGCCCCACATGGGCCTGGGTGGCATTACACCAAGACAAAAATTGGCCCTAGCCGCTTAGCGTCTACCTTCACCGCCTCTTAAAAAAGGGGGGATTACCGGAAGAGAAAAATTCATTACGCTGCACTGCGACACACGTTACAAATTTTCATTTGCAATAAAATGTATCACGCATGCAAATCGCAGTTGCATCGATCCGCAGCAAGGCCTCCTCCCAGACTCGACCAACAAGCCCATGCTCGAACATCAGCCCGGTGGATGACCTTGCAAGTGTGGTGGATTGAACCATATTCAACCATACTGCGCACGAAATCACGGACAAGAAAAAGCCCACTTAAGTGGGCTTGGTCTTTGATTCTAAAGAACCATATTTGGAGGCGAGGAGCGGAATCGAACCGCTCTAAACGGCTTTGCAGGCCGCTGCATAACCTCTTTGCTACCCCGCCAGAGGACTTGCTGTGCGTCGACTACTTAATATCAAGTGGGTCGGCATTTGATCATTTGAAAAAAGCGGCATCGCCGCTTTTTTGTCACAAGCCTGTCAGGCTTGCACTGCGTATCCTGGAGCGGAAGAAGAGTCTCGAACTCTCGACCTCAACCTTGGCAAGGTTGCGCTCTACCAACTGAGCTACTTCCGCATTTTGGTTGCTGATTATGACATAAAAATCGTATCATTTCCAGCAAATTAACATTACAAATTAACATCTGCTACTTGAACTACACTGACCAGTTTTTCAACTGGAGCGGAAGAAGAGTCTCGAACTCTCGACCTCAACCTTGGCAAGGTTGCGCTCTACCAACTGAGCTACTTCCGCATTTGGAACAATATTATGGCAGAAACTTCACCACATTTCCAGCACTAACTTTCACAACATGTTTCTGACATTCTCCGAAAAACTGGAGCGGAAGAAGAGGCTCGAACTCTCGACCTCAACCTTGGCAAGGTTGCGCTCTACCAACTGAGCTACTT
>JBLHNV010000025.1:0-15185 GCA_047623125.1 Janthinobacterium sp.
GCCTGCCAACGCGTCAGCGCAGCATCCAGATGCCGGCATGCCAGCGCAGTCGGCGCCCAACACTGAATCAGAAAACAGCGGCCATGCATCTTAAGATCCTTTTGCCGTTCAAGATATTCGCCGAGGCGAGCGGCGTCACGCGCATCGTGGCGCAGACGCACGATGGTTCATTCGGTCTCTTGCCGCGGCGACTCGATTGCGTGGCAGCGCTCACGCCGGGCATCTTGATCTACGAAACACAAGCCCAGGGCGAGCTCTTCGTGGCGGTCGATGAAGGCGTGCTGGTCAAGACTGGTCGCGAGGTGCTGGTGTCGGTGCGGCGGGCGCTGACCGGAACTGACCTTGCGCAATTGCGCGATGCAGTGGAACGGGAATTCTTGACACTGGATGTGCGCGAGCAAAGCGTGCGCTCGGTGATGGAAAAATTGGAGACCGGTTTTTTGCGCCGCTTTGCCACGTTTCATCATGAGTGACGATCATGAGTGACGACATGGAGGACGAACTCCCGAAACGGGAGGACGAACTCCCGAAAAGGGCGGACGCGTCCCCGAAAACGGGGTCAGCGCAGCCGACCCTGGCCGAACAGGTGGGCATCAAAGCGCAGCGCAAACTCAAGGCGCGTCGCAAAGAGGCGCAGGGCGTCTGGTTCGGCTTGGGCATGATGGGGCTGGTCGGCTGGTCGGTGGTGCTCCCTACGCTGCTTGGCGCGGCACTGGGGCACTGGTTGGATCAGCGTTACCCGGGAGGCAACTCGTGGGCGTTGGCGCTGCTGGTGGCCGGACTTGTGCTGGGCTGTTTCAATGCCTGGCATTGGGTCGTCAAGGAAGAGAAGGCAATGCGGGAAGATAACGAGGATTACGATGAATGACAGCTTGATACTGGGGTTGGCGTGGCTGGCAGGTGGCGTGCTCGGCGCCATTTTCTTCGGCGGCCTCTGGTGGACCGTGCGCCGTGCCATCGCCAGCGCGCGCTCTGCGCTGTGGCTGTCCGTCAGCCTGCTGCTGCGGATGAGCATTGCCTTGGCAGGATTTTATTTTGCCTCGGCTGGACAGTGGCAGCGGCTGCTGGCGTGCCTGCTGGGATTCATCATGGCGCGTGCACTGGTGACGTGGCTGACCCGTTCGACTGACGCGCAGCAAGGCAAGCCAGACCCGCCAGCAACCAAGGTCCACCATGCGTCTTAGCCCGGATGAAATGATCTTTTGGCAGCATGGGTTTTTCAAGCTCAACGCCACCATTGCGACCACCTGGGCCCTGATGTTAGTGCTGGCGGTCGGTTCCAAGCTCATCACGCGCAAACTCTCGATGGGCTTGCAGCGCTCCCGCTGGCAAAACCTGCTCGAAATCATCGTCACCACCATAGCGAAGCAGATCGAGGACGTCGGCCTGCGCCATCCGGAGAAATATCTCGGTTTTTTGGGGACGTTGTTCCTGTTTGTCGCCAGCGCCAGTCTGTGCACGATCATTCCCGGTTATGAGCCGCCGACCGGTTCGCTTTCGACGACGACCGCGCTGGCGCTCTGCGTGCTGGTGGCTGTGCCGATGTTTGGCATCGAAGACCAGGGACTCAAAGGCTATCTCAAGTCGTATGTCGAACCGACCGTCATCATGCTGCCCTTCAACCTCATCAGTGAACTGTCACGCACGCTGGCGCTGGCCGTGCGTCTGTTT
Source organism: Janthinobacterium sp. (assembly GCA_047623125.1). Taxonomy (GTDB): domain Bacteria; phylum Pseudomonadota; class Gammaproteobacteria; order Burkholderiales; family Burkholderiaceae_D; genus Janthinobacterium. Next base: position 1,672 of record JBLHNV010000025.1, read on the forward strand.
GGCAACATGATGAGCGGCGCGATGATTATCGCGATATTGCTCACGATCACGCCCTTTCTGTTTCCGATCATGATGACCATGCTGGGCCTGCTGACTGGCATGGTGCAAGCCTACATTTTTTTCATTTTGGCAGCGGTCTATATTGCTGCCGCCACAAGCGTGCGCAAGCGCAAATCTGCGCCCGAGATCGACCTGAAATCGGCCCAAAATCCGCCTCCTGAATCGGACCAGAGTGATTGATGCAATCATTTAAACAGAAGGAACTGCCATGGATAGCATGACCATCATCGCGGTGGCATCGATTGTCATCGCCGGCTTCACCACCGGATTTGGCTGTCTGGGGCCGGCGTTGGGCGAAGGGCGGGCCGTTGCCATGGCACTCACTGCGCTGGCGCAGCAACCCGATGCCTCTGCCACCATCACGCGCACGCTGTTTGTCGGTTTGGCGATGATCGAGTCCACCGCGATTTATTGTTTTGTGGTGTCGATGATACTCATATTTGCCAACCCATTCTGGAACCATGCCATCGGCCAAGTTGCTGGGAAATAAGCCATGTTGATCGATTGGTTCACCGTCGGCGCGCAAACGCTCAATTTTCTCATTTTGGTGTGGCTGTTGAAGCGATTTCTCTACAAGCCCATCCTCGACGCCATCGATGGCAGGGAAAAAAGTATCGCCAAGAAATTAACGGACGCCAGCGAAAAAAAGGCCGAAGCAGTAAAGGAGCGCGCCGAGTTCGAGCAAAAGAATGTGCAATTCGAGCGGCAACGCGCCGCACTGTTGAGTCAGGCGACGGTGGATGCGCAAGCTGAACGTCAGCGCCTGCTCGATGCCGCGCGAGTGGCAGCGGACGCTTTGCGCATCAAACAGCAAGCGGCATTGAAAAGCGAAGAGCAAGGTTTGCATGATCAGATCGTGCGTCGCACCCACGAGGAAGTATTCGCCATCACGCGCAAGACGTTGCTTGATCTTGCGGGCACGACGCTGGAAGAACGCATGACCGAGGTGTTCGTGCTTCGCCTGCGCTCGCTGGACGGCGCGGCCAAAGACAATCTCGTTCAGTTACTGAAAACAGCGTCCGTGCCGGTACGTGTGCGCAGCGCTTTCGATCTGCCACCGGTGCAACAGGCTGCGCTACAGCAAGCACTAGGCGAGCTGCTGTCACCTGACAGGTCGATCCATTTCGAGACCGTGCCAGGCATGGTCAGCGGTATCGAACTTGGCGTCAACGGCACGAAGATTGCCTGGAATGTCACCGACTATCTCGCGCAAATGGAAAAAAGCGTCGCCGCATCGATGGCCGTGCAATCCGAACCTTCAAGCAAGCCTGACGGCAAGCTCGACGCCAAGCCCGAGGTCAACAGCGAAAGCAAGAGCGAGGGCGAAAAATGAACACAGCATCAGGTCAGTTGGCAATGGTATTGGAGCGTGCATTTGCCGCACTGAGCCTGGGCCGTGACACCTTCACGGCGCAGCTGGCACTGCGCGAGGGGGGCATCGTCGCCAGCGTTTCCGCCGGCATCGCTCACGTGTCGGGGCTTCCTGGCGTGGGCTATGACGAACTGGTGAAATTTCCCGGCGAAGTGTTCGGCATTGCCTTCAACATCGACGAGGATGATGTCGGTGTTGTGCTGCTTGGCGACTATTGGCAACTGCACGCCGGCGATGACGTCGAACGCACCGGCCGCGTGATGGACGTGGCAGTCGGTGCCCGCTTGCTGGGGCGCGTCATCGATCCGCTGGGCAGGCCGCTCGACGGCATGGGCGCGCTGGCTTGCAGCGAACGGCTGCCGATCGAGCGCCCCGCTGCCGCCATCATGGACCGCGCTCCGGTGAGCGTGCCGTTGCAGACCGGCTTGAAGGTCATCGATGCGCTCATTCCGGTCGGCCGCGGACAGCGCGAATTGATCCTGGGCGACCGTCAAACAGGCAAGACTGCGATTGCGATCGACACCATCCTCAACCAGCAGGGGCAGGATGTCGTGTGCGTGTATTGCGCGATCAGCCAGCGTGCTTCGGCCGTCGCCAAGGCCGTGGCCACCTTGCGCTGCAAAGGCGCACTGGAATACACCGTCGTCGTCGTTACCGAGGGCAACGATCCACCTGGTCTTGCCTATATTGCGCCCTATGCGGCGACCAGCATCGCCGAATATTTCATGGCCGCCGGACGCGACGTCCTGATCGTCTACGACGACCTGACGCAGCATGCCAGGGCCTATCGCGAACTATCCTTGCTGCTGCGCCGGCCACCCGGACGCGAAGCCTTCCCCGGCGACATTTTTTACATTCATTCGCGCCTGCTCGAACGCGCCACCCATATGTGTGAGGAGCGTGGCGGCGGTTCGCTCACTGCGCTGCCCATCATCGAAACCCAGGCGCAAAACATTTCGGCCTATATTCCGACCAACCTGATTTCGATTACGGACGGCCAGATTTACTTGTCGCCATCGTTATTCGAACTCGGTGTTCTGCCTGCAGTTGATGTCGGAAAATCCGTTTCGCGCGTCGGCGGCAAGGCGCAGCGCGCCGCTTACCGCGCGGTAGCGGGCGATCTCAAGTTGGCGTATGCCCAGTTCGAGGAGTTGGAAACTTTTGCCCGGTTTGGCGCCCGGCTCGATGAAAACACGACCGCCATCATCGAGCACGGACGGCGCATTCGTGCCTGTCTCAAACAGCCCGAATCGGCGCCGGTTTCGGTGCCGGCGCAACTATCGGTATTGCTGGCCTTGACCGCGAAGCTGTTTGATAACGTGCCTTTAGCGCGCATGACCGAGGCTGAAGATGCCGTTCGCATGGCGGCAGCGAATATTCCCGCTGCCGTGTGCGCGCGCTTCGATAGCGCCGCCACCTTGAGTGCAGAAGATCGGGCCACCATTATTGCCATTGCCCGCAGCGCCCTTGTTGGGTGTCAAACTGCGCCGGAAACCAACGCAAGCGCGCAGACGAACAAGCCAGAGACCGACAAGGCATTCAAGCCCGGAGCCGCTGGCGGGGCGGTGCCATGAGTGGCACTATGGCGAGCCTGCGCCGCAAGATTGACAGCGCCGGCGATCTGCAATCGGTGGTGCACACCATGAAGGTGATGGCCGTGTCCAGCATCGGGCAATACGAAGGTGCGGTGCGTTCGCTCGACGATTATTATCGCACCGTGCAACTGGGTCTGGCCGCCTGCTTTCGCCAGAGCGCCGCATCGGCCACCGCATCTGCTTCATCCTCTGCCACAGCAACGTCGGCGCAGCAGAAAAAAGTCGGCGCGACAGGCGCAATCGTGTTCGGCTCCGACCAGGGATTGGTCGGTCAGTTCAATGATGTGATGGTCGATTTTGTCGTCACGACCCTGGCACCGCTGCCAGGAAAAAAAACCGTCTGGGCTGTCGGTGAACGCATCGAATCACGTTTGGTCGAAACCGGCCTGGCGGCTGAAAAAAGCTTCACCTTGCCTAATTCCATCAATGCCATTGCTACTCTGGTCGGGCAGATTTTGATCGAGACCGAAGCTGAGCGTGAACAGGGGACGATGGCGCAGATATACCTGTTCTATAACCAACCCGTTTCCGGATCGGTGTGCGCGCCCGTCAGTCGACGACTGCTGCCACTGGACGATGTGTGGCAGCGCGATCTCGCTGCCATTGACTGGCCCAGCAAGAATTTGCCCGAGGTCATGCCGCGCCAAAATGACACCTTGTTGGCGTTCGTGCGCGAATATCTGTTTGTGTCTCTGTTCATGGCTTGCGCGCTGTCTCTGGCGAGCGAAAACACCAGTCGTCTGGCCGCGATGCAGCGCGCCGAAAAAAACATCGATGAACTGTTAGGCGACTTGAACCGGACCTTTCACCGCCTGCGCCAGAGCGGCATCGACGAAGAATTGTTCGACGTTGTTTCCGGTTTCGAGGCATTGGCAAAGCCTTAGCGAACACTCGACAAAAAGAGCGCAGCCATGCAAAAAACGCGCCTCGGGCGGCCACATTGGCCTGCTCATGGGTGCCAAGACCTTGATCCAATGTTGGCCCGATATTGCGCGCTGGGTTCGAACGGGCGGCAAGAGTAGTCGCTGAGCGAGCACTGAATCCAAGCAAGCGTGGTCCATGTCTGGCTGCAAGAACCCCGTTTGAGCCGCCGCCACAACTGAAAGGACAATGATGAAAATTAATACGACAGATTTTCGGGTGCCGGAAGGCGACACGATCGATCTTGAACAGTGGCCAACGCTGGTGAAACCGGTCTACAAGTCGAAGAAGCAGTATCGGCGGCGGCTGGCGCAACAAGTGGCGCAGTTAAGCGAGTTGCAGCAACTGCACTATGCGTCCAACTGCTATTCGGTACTGCTGATTTTTCAGGCGATGGATGCTGCGGGCAAGGATGGCGCCATCAAACATGTGATGTCGGGCGTTAATCCGCAAGGGTGCCAGGTGTTCAGCTTCAAGCATCCCAGCGCGGCCGAACTGGAGCATGATTTTTTGTGGCGTAGCACGCAGTGTTTGCCCGAGCGCGGCCGGATCGGCATCTTTAACCGTTCCTATTATGAAGAGGTGCTGATTGTTCGCGTGCATCCGGAAATTCTCCGCAGCCAGGGGCTTCCCGATGGAGGGCTGAGCCGGAAAACCATCTGGAAGGAACGTTATCAGTCGATCGTGGACATGGAGCAGCATCTCTATCGCAGCGGCACGCGCATCATCAAGTTTTTTCTGCATTTGTCGCAGGAAGAACAGCGCAAACGCTTTCTCGATCGTATCGACGATCCAGCAAAAAACTGGAAATTCAGTAGCGCCGATATCGTCGAAAGAAAATTCTGGAATCGGTACATGACAGCGTATCAGGCATGCCTGAGTGCGACCAGCACAAAAAACGCGCCTTGGTATGTAGTGCCTGCCGACGACAAGGCGAACGCGCGTCTGATTATTTCCGAAATTATTCTCGCTACGCTCAGGGACCTCAAAATGCACTATCCCGAAACTGATGCCAGGCGGCAGCAGGAATTGCTGTCGATTCGCGCTCAACTGATGCAGGCAGAGCCACGCAAAGATTGAGGGCGGCGCGCAGGGCGAGTCCCGGTTTTCATGCCAGGGCGGTCTCAGGACGGGCTGCCTCGATCATGCTCAGCGCGATGGCGAGCCCGGTTCGGCCATGCCATGCCCTTGTTGCCGTCGACCATCGCCGCAATCAGATGAGGGTGCCAGTTAGTTGGCAACGTGCTCGGTGGAGCCGGGCCTGAGGATCCGTCGCGTCAGCACGCCAGCCGTGTCAACGCCACCTGGACCGTCTTGCATCACGCTTTTCAGGCGCTCCGGTGCATCCGTTTTCAACGGCATCTGGTAAACTTTACACGCATTCGTGACCTGGTAAGGAGTATTCGCATGGCAATATCATCCCGTTTTCCTGGCTTGAGCCGATTCCTGAAACGACCCTGGCCACTGCGCCGTGCGCTGCGCTGGGCCGGTTTCGGGGGGCTCGGGTTTGCGCTGCTGGTGCTCGCTGGCTGGCAGGGTGTTCCGCCGCTGGTCAGACATCTGGCGCAGCAACAGATCGAGCAGCAACTGGGGCGCAAGGCGACGCTAGGGGAAGTCAGCTTTAACCCGTTGACGCTGACATTGATCGCGTCCGATTTTACGCTCCATGAAGCGGACCGGAGCGCGGTCGCTTTTTCTGCGCAGACGCTGCTGGTGAATGTGTCGATCGCATCGATTTTCAAGCTGGCGCCGGTGCTGCAACAGGTGACGTTGTCCGGGCCGCAGCTGCACGTGATACGCAGCCGCACCGAAAGCGGCGGACGCTATAATTTTTCCGACATCATCGAGCGCATCCAGGCCAAGCCGAAGAGCGAAGGCAGCGCGGCGCGGTTTTCGGTATCCAACATCGAGCTCGTTGACGGCAGCATCACGTTCGACGACCGGGTTACCGGCAAGCAGGTCGCCATCGCGGATCTGAACATCGGCTTGCCGCAAGTATCCAACTTTGCCAGTGCGGTCGATATGTTCGTACGACCCAAATTATCGATGACCGTCAACGGTTCGCCATTCGAACTCAAGGGACGCTCCAAGCCTTTTACACTCAGTCAGGAAACGACGCTGGCGCTCGACATCGACCAGCTCGATGTCGCCAGCTATGTCGGCTTTTCCCCGGTACCGCTGCCGGTGACGGTCCAGAGCAGCAAGCTGTCGACGCGCTTGGACCTGAACTTCGTGCGCAAACAGGGCGTATCCGAGATCACGTTGTCCGGCGACGTGAACCTGATGGACGTTGCGATTACCGACAACCGCGCCGCGCCGCTGTTCAATGCGCGCGCGATTTCGACCCATATCGATGAATTCAATGTGCTGACCGCGAGCGCCGCGATTGGCAGCATCGATGTGCAGTCGCCCGAAGTGTGGGCCGCGCTGGACGCCGACGGCCAGTTGAACTGGGCTGCGCTGGTGCCCGCGCAGCCCGCTTCCGTTGCGGCGTCGAAACCGGCATCCGCCTCTGCACCCATCAATGCTGCACCCATTGACTCTGCGTCCACTGCGGCTGCCGGCGCCAAGCCGCCACCGCCCCCCGCTGCGCCGCCGCGCTGGTTGACGCTGGCGCAGTTGACGATCAGCGATGGCACGATCAACTGGCAAGATGCCGCTAATGCGAAGCCGGCATTCAAGCTGCAGCTGAAGAACGTGGCGGCCAGCGCCCGGCAGCTGTCGGGCGCTGGCGATGCGACACCGGCGACGGTGTCAATGTCGGCTGGCGCCAAGGATGCGCAGCAGATCGCGTTCGAAGGCGAATTCGCGCCGGCATCAAGCATGCTGACCGGCAAGGCCAGCATCGCCGCATTGCCGCTGGCGCAGTACCGTCCGTATGTCGACCGTGCGCTGGCGGGTAATTTGTCCGGCCAGTTGGCGCTGCAGACGATCGTTGCCGTCAACCAGGGCAAGGTGCTGTTGACGCAATTGAATGCGCAGGTCGCCGATGCCGCGCTGGCCGCCAAATCGGGTGCAAAAACCGCAGATGCCGGCGGCGTGCAGATCAAGAAAATCAGCCTGACGGATGCCAGCGTCGATATCGCCGCGCGCACCTTTGCCGCCGCCGCATTCAAGCTTGCAGGCATGCAAGCGGATGTGCGGCGCGATGCCAACGGCGATATCAATCTGGCGCAATTTGTCGCCGCGCCATCGGCCCAGCCAGGCTCGGGGTCGGTCAAATCAGCGAATACATCAAAGGCAAGCTCAAAGGAACTCCCGCAATGGGTCGCCACTGTCGGCAGCGTCGCAGTCACCGACAGCAGCATCGCGTTCATCGATGCATCGGTCGCACCGGACGTGCGTCTGCACGCAGATGCGCTGAGCCTGACGCTGAGCGATGTGTCCAGTCAACGCGACCAGCCGCTCAGCTTCGCGCTATCGGGTACGCTGAACAAGCGCGGCAAACTGGCCATCGATGGCAGCGCGGCGCCGCAATGGAAATCGCTGGACCTGGCTATCGATGCACAAAAATTACCGGTCGCCGCACTACAGCCGTATTTCGCCGATCTGTTGAATGCGACGCTCAGTACCGGCGGCGTCGATGCGAAAGGCAAGCTGAAACTGAGCTTGCCAAGCCAAAAACAGGCGCTGGCGGTGCGCTATAACGGCACGCTGGGCTTGAGCAATTTCCGCTTCATCGACAAGCAAAACTCGACCGATTTCCTGCGCTGGAAGTCGCTCGACGTCAGCGCCATCGACATCAGCATCGATAGCGCGCGCCAGGACATCAATCTGGGCAAGATCGCACTCGATGATTTTTATGCGCGCGCAATCTTGTCGCCGGAAGGGGTGCTCAACTTGCAAGAGGTCCTCGTTTCCAGCGCGGGCCGGAAATCGGTGGTGCCGGAAGCGGCAGACACGAAGGTGGCGGCCGCGTCTGAATCCAAGCCCGAATCCAAGGCAGTCGCCGTCGCCGCGCAAACGGCCAAGCCGGACGATTCGGCAGCGAAACAGGTGATCCGTATCGGTCAGGTACTGCTCAAGAACAGCAACGTCAATTTCACCGACAACTTCATCAAGCCCAATTACACGGCCAACATGACTGGCATGAATGGCAGTATCGGCGCGTTCGCATCGGACCAGCAGGCGCCGGCAACGATCGACTTGAACGGCAAGATCGACGACGATGCGCCGGTTGCCATTTCCGGCTCGCTCAATGTGCTGTCCCAGCCGATCTTCCTTGATATCAAGATCAGCGCCAGCGATGTCGAATTGCCCCAACTGACGCCGTATGCGGCCAAATACGCCGGCTACGCGATCGTCAAAGGCAAGCTGTCCATGGATGCAAATTACAAGATCGAGGACAAGTTGCTGGCTGCACAAAACCGCGTCCGCATCGACCAGCTGACCTTCGGCCAGCGCATCGACAGCCCGAGTGCGACCGATTTACCGGTGCTGCTGGCAGTTGCGCTGCTGAAAGACCGGAATGGCCTGATCGACATCGATTTGCCGATTTCCGGTTCGCTGTCTGATCCGAAATTCTCGGTCGGCATCATCCTTGGGCGCGTTTTCATGAACCTGCTGACGCAGGCGGTCACGTCGCCGTTTGCACTGCTCGGTTCGCTTTTCGGCGACGGCGAAGAACTCGGCCATGCCGAATTCCAGCCCGGTTCTGCCGCGTTGACGATGGATACCAAATCCCGGCTCGACAAGCTGGTCAAGGCCTTGACCGATCGCCCGGCGCTCAAGCTGAACATCACCGGCCGCATCGATCCGGTCAGCGACGAGCCGGGATTACGCCGGGAAAATCTGCAGCGCAAGTTACATGCGCTGCAGCGCAAGGCCAGCGCGTCGGGCTCGGGTGCGGCTGCGCAGAAGGCAGACATCGCCTTGACCGATGCCGAGCGGGCGCGGTATCTCGAACAGATTTACCAGGAAGGGACATTCGACAAGCCGCGCAATGTCCTCGGCTTCGCCAAGTCGTTGTCGGCAGTAAAAATGGAACAAATGATCCTGGCCAATGCCAACGTCACGCAGGACGACTTGCGCGCGCTGGCCAACCAGCGCGCGCAAGCGGTGCGCAAATATCTGGAAACGAACGGCAAGATTTCGTTGCAGCGCATCTTCCTGAACGCACCGAAACTGAACGCCGACGGCATCGACGACAAGGGCGCAACAAACCGGGTTGATTTCGGCTTGCGGTAGTGCTGTGCCAATCAGTGCGCGCTGGTGGGGCGGCGGTAGTGCCTCACCAGTGCGTCAAAAAGACGCTGGTGGTGCTTGCGACACCAGCACCGCTGCCGCGCTCAGCGCTGCGAGCAATAACCATGCTTCCACGCGCAAGATGGCGCTGACGCGTGCAAGCGCCTGCGTGGATGTGGCGGTGCTGATGGAGGCAAACCCGATCCATTTATTGTAGCCGCCAAGAGCGACCGCGAGCAGCACCAGCGCGACCTTGACGGTCAAGGCATTGCCATAGGCATTGCCGAACAACTTGTCAAACTCGCCCAGCCGTTGCCAGGAATTGTACAATCCGGTCGCGACGATGCCCGCTAGCGCCAGTCCCGCCGCTTGCGACAACGATGCGAGGTAGCCGGACAGATTTCTGCTGTAGTCGGGTGCCGCCGGGATGCGCTGCGCGAACGGCAATACCACCCAGCCAGCCAGCGCGACGGCGCCCATCCACGATGCGACCAATGCCAAGTGCAGCCATTCGACCGCGAAACCGATGCTCAGCAAGCCGTTTTCGGCCGCATGGCTGACAGAGGCGCGGCTGAACGCAAACCCGAGCAGCAATGCCGCGACAATCAGGTCACACGCCGGAGAGGACTTTGGCAATCGGCGCGCAATCAGGCCCACGCCAACGATCGCCAGCAGCATCGCCATGCCCTGCACGCTCGAATGGCCCAGCGCGGTGTCGGATGCGACCAGCATCAGCATGTCAGTCGCTTGCGCCAGCGATGCGCCGCTCATGACGGCCGTTGCCGCCCACAATGCAGCGCCGCTGCCGAGCAGGCACAAGCCGGCTGCGATCAAGGAAGAGGTTGCGACGATATTATCGAGCCCATCGTACGCGCGGTGGCTGCTCTGCAGCCAGAAACGCGACAGCCATGCCCCGGTCATCCATGCAAAACTGGCGTTGATCAGGATGGCAGAGCCGAGTTGCAGCAGTGTGACTGCCGTCATTTATTTCACCGTGAACTTGAATTTGCCAGTACGGCGGTGGCCGTCGTGGCCCACCGCGATCCATTGCACGCTATACATGCCAGATGACAAGGCCGGTGCGGCCAGGCGCAGCGTGACCGGGTCGGACGCATCGATGCGCGCCTTGGCCGCGCCGATGCTCTTGCCGTTGGCATCGGTGAGCGTAATCGAACTGAAAGCGGATTCGATTTTTTCATTGAACGTCAATACAATTTCTGGCGGCGCTGCAACCAGCATGGCATTGGCGGCGGGAGTCGATTTTTGGATGCCGGCATGGGCTGCTGCGAGCGGTGCAGCCAGCATCGCTGCCGCAAAAATACCGCCAAGGGCGTATGCATGTAATCGTTTCATGAGTTTCTCCAATCAGTGTCAAGCGTCGTCTTGCAGTGGTGCAATAGGGGCGCGCCATTACCCAGCGCCGCTTTCTTTTGCTCGAGATCGCGCGCCAATCTCAACAGCCTACACGCAGATCGTTGCTTGCGCTGTTGCAATCGGCGCAGCGGCCATACAACGTCAGTTCGTGTCGTTCGACGACGAAGCCTTGCGGCGCCATCCGCTTCAGGTCGCCGGGGCAGTCGTGCACGTCGAACACGCGTTGGCACAGGCTGCACTGAAAGTGGTGATGGTGGTGGCTGGCTGCGGCGCTGGACTCGTAACGCGGATTTTCGCCCGGCAATGTGACGATTTGCACAAGCCCTTCCTGCGTCAACGATTTCAGATTCCGGTAGACGGTGGCGATGCCCAGTTGTGCTACCTGCAAGCTTGCAGCTTCGAGTATTTCTTGCGGCGACAAAGGGCGCCTTGCTGATTCGATGGCCATCTGGATGGCTGTTTTCTGGCGGGTTGTGCGTTCCATGGGTGTAAGAATACAGCAAATGTTGAAAGAGTGATGTGATAATGAGTTATCATTATCGAAAATATGTCGGCTCTACGGTCGGCCCCGGATCTGCCCGCGCCGCAACGTTGCACCATGAAGGGATACGTATGATGTCTGAATTTACCCGCAAGTGGGCCCCGACCACTTTGGCATGCGCACTGGCGCTGCCAGCCAGCCTGGCTCAATCCCAGCCCCAGCCCGAGGCTGCCGCCACCAGCATGCAAGTGGTGACCGTGTCGGCCAGTGCGCTGGCATTGGAGCGCGATGACATGAGTACGCCGGTCACTGTACTCGATGGCAACGATCTGGTGCTGCGGCGTGCAGGGACGCTGGGTGAAACGCTGTCCGGCTTGCCGGGCATTGCGGCCAGTCATTTTGGCGCAGGTGCCAGCCGTCCCATCATTCGCGGCATGGACGGGCCGCGCATCAAGATCTTGTCGGATGGGGCCGAAGTGCAAGATGCCTCGGCGATCAGTCCCGACCATGCCGTCGGGGTCGAGCCGCTGCTGGTGCAGCAGATCGAAGTGCTGCGCGGTCCGTCGGCGCTCGCCCATGGCGGCGGCGCCGTGGGCGGCGTTGTCAATGTGCTCGACAAGAAGGTCCCGACCCGGATGCCGGAAAACGGTTTCGAGGGCAGCCTTGAAGTGCGTGGCAGCAGCGGAGCCAATGAAAAAGCCGGTGCATTCGAAGTCACCGGCGGCTCCGGCAATATCGCGATCCACGCCGAGGGCGCGCGCCGCACGGCCGAGGATTACCGCGTCGGCAGCGGCAGCGGCTGGGCCGAAGGCCGCAAGGTAGACGGCAGCTACAGCAATGCAAGCAGCGGCAGCGTCGGTCTGTCCTGGATCGGCAGCGAAGGCTATCTGGGCGTCGCTTATACCCGCGAGCGCTCCGAATATGGCTTGCCCGGCCACGTCGAAGAATTCGCCGCATGTCAGCCGCAAGGCGACCGACTCAATTGCGGCGCTGGCGCAGATGAAGAAGGTGACGCACATGCCCAAGAGGAGGCGCATGGCATACCTTATGTCAATCTCGATAGCGAGCGCTGGGATCTGCGCGGCCAATTGCGCAACCCCGTGCCCGGCTTTACCAAGTTGCGCGTGCGCGTCGCATTCACTGATTACCAGCACCAGGAAATCGAGGACGGCGTGGTCGGCACGACCTTCAAGAGCCGCGCCCATGATGGTCGCATTGAAATGGAACACGCGCCCATCGGCGGCGTGCGCGGCGTGATCGGCTTGCAAAATACGCGCCGCGATTTCCGCGCGCTGGGCGACGAAGCTTATGTTCGGCCGACCGTTACCGAAAAGCATGCCCTCTTCATCGTCGAAAAATACACGGCCGGCGACTGGCGTTTTGACGGTGCGCTGCGCCATGAATGGCAAGACATCGCCGTCGATAGCGCTACGCAGCAGGGCCGCAGCCACAAGGGCACGTCGGCATCGGTGGGTGCAGTATGGAAATTCCAGAGCGGCTATTCGCTCGCAACGACGCTGTCGCGCACGCATCGCTTGCCGAGCGCCGAAGAACTGTATGCAAACGGCACCCATATCGCGACATCGACGTTCGAGCGCGGCAATCCCGATTTGCAGCGCGAAACGTCGCGCAACGTCGATCTGACACTGCGCAAGCTGCGCGGCGCCACGACGTTTTCGGCTTCCGCCTACCATAACCGGATCAGCGACTATATCTACGGCAATACGCTGGACAATTTCGAAGGCTTTCAGCTGATCGACTATGCGCAGCGCGACGCCACGTTCACCGGCATTGAAGGCGAAATTCGCCAAAAGCTGAACTCGATATGGGACGCCACGCTATATGGCGACATGGTCAGGGCCAAGCTCGACAGCCCTGATGGCAATCACAATTTGCCGCGCATCCCGGCGCAACGTTTCGGCGTACGCATCGACGCCAACTGGCAAGCCTGGAGCAGCCGGCTTGAAATGTACCGCGTCGATGGTCAGGATCGGGTCGCCGCATTTGAGGGCGCCACGCCCGGTTACAACATGCTGAACTTGTCCGCGAACTACAACACGCGTTTTGGCGGCACGCCGGTCATGCTGTATGCCAAGGCCAGCAATTTGGGTAATGTGCTCGCCTTCAGCCATAGCTCGTTCATCAAGAGCGCCGCACCGTTGATGGGGCGCAGCATCGCGCTGGGCATGCGCGTGACCTTCTGATTGACTCCCGATCGGACGTCTGAGCCGATACCTGAGCGCAAGCCGGTGCCGGCTTGGGCTCAGGTGATGACGCTGATGCGCGCTCTTGATTCAAACTATCGAGCAAGTCCGGTCCGAACACTTCGCGGCCAGCGATTGCTGCTGCTGGCCTGGTTGGCCATGTTGAAGAGCTTGCTCAGTTCTGGATAGGCGGCGAACAGGTTGCGCTAAAACTTGCCCGTGACGCCATGTTTGCGCAAGACCGGCATGCTGGCATCGATATAGCGCCGGGAGGAGGCAGAAATCATGGCTTTTCTTACGCATTGCGCGTGTTAACGGATGAA
>JBLHNV010000026.1:0-14845 GCA_047623125.1 Janthinobacterium sp.
ACTGAAACGACAACATTCCTTATTGAAAAGTCAGAAATTGTCATCATTCATCAGTATTAAGACGGATGGAAGATCCATACTAAGAGGCAGTTTTTTTGGGTAACCTTGAAATAATTGCAATTATAACAACTAAGGGAGACACCTATGAATGAACAAAGTAGTGCATATTGGTCAGCAACCTTAAGGTTGCTGGGCATGATACTGGCAGTATGGTTTCTCTGCTCTTTCGGCGCGGGCATCCTGTTCGCAGATGCGCTGAACAATTTTCAACTGGGTGGATATCCACTGGGATTCTGGTTTGCCCAGCAAGGTTCGATCTATATTTTCGTGGCGCTGATTTTCATCTATGCAAGATTGATGAATAATCTCGACCGCAAGTTTGACGTACACGAAGATTAAAGAGGACCACAATGGAACTTCAAACCACGATCTATATCGCCGTAGGGCTGAGCTTCGCCCTTTACATGGGCATCGCCATCTGGGCGCGCGCCGGCAGCACCAGCGAATACTATGTCGCCGGGGGCAGCGTGCATCCTGTGACGAATGGCATGGCAACTGCGGCCGACTGGATGTCGGCCGCTTCTTTCATTTCAATGGCTGGCCTGATCTCCAACATGGGGTATGGCGGCGGACTGTTTCTGATGGGCTGGACCGGCGGTTATGTGTTGCTGGCGATGCTGCTGGCGCCGTATTTGCGCAAGTTCGGCAAATTCACGGTACCGCAATTCATCGGTGACCGCTTCTACTCGAAGACGGCCTCCACCGTAGCGGTGGTGTGCCTGCTGGTGGCATCACTGACCTACATCATCGGTCAAATGACCGGTGTTGGTGTCGCATTTTCGCGCTTCCTCGGCGTTACCAGCGAAACAGGCATCTACATCGGCATGGCGATCGTGTTCTGCTACGCCGTATTCGGCGGCATGAAGGGCATCACTTATACGCAAGTGGCCCAGTACTGCGTGCTGATCTCTGCCTATATCGTGCCGGCCATTTTCATCTCGATCAACCTGACCGGCAATCCGGTTCCGCAACTCGGCCTGGGCTCTGACCTGACCGGGCAGGATATTTCGCTGCTGGCCAAGCTCGATTCGGTAGTGACGGACCTCGGCTTTGGCCAATACACCACGACGACTGCAGGCAGCACGCTCAACATGTTTGTCTACACGCTGTCGCTGATGATCGGTACTGCCGGTCTGCCACACGTCATCATGCGCTTCTTTACCGTACCAACGGTCAAGGATGCTCGCTCTTCGGCAGGTTGGGCGCTGGTCTTCATTGCCTTGCTTTACACCACGGCGCCTTCCGTTGCCGCAATGGCCAAGCTCAATTTGCACTCAACCGTCAACAGCGCAGTCATGAATGGTGGCGATTTGTATGCTGCCGGTGCCAGCCTGAAGGCCGACGAACGTCCGAAGTGGATGAATCGCTGGGAAAAAACCGGTTTGCTGACGTTCGAAGATAAAAATGGCGATGGTCGGATCCAGTATTACAACGACAAAACGAAAGATCAGGTCGTACTGGACAAAGCTGAAGCGGCTGGCTGGACGGGTAACGAACTGAAGGTCAACCCCGACATCATCGTGCTCGCCAATCCGGAAATCGCTTTGTTGCCAAACTGGGTCATCGCGCTCGTTGCCGCCGGTGGTCTTGCCGCTGCGTTGTCGACGGCTGCCGGTTTGCTGATGGCAATTTCTTCAGCGATCTCGCACGATCTGGTGAAAGGTATCTTCATTCCTGCGATTAGTGAAAAGAACGAGTTGTTGACAGGCAAAATCGCCATGGCAGCCTCTGTCTTTGTTGCTGGCTGGCTGGGACTGAACCCGCCGGGATTCGCTGCCGGTACCGTGGCGCTTGCCTTCGGTGTTGCAGCCAGTTCGCTGTTCCCTGCCATCATGATGGGTATTTTCTCGAAGAAGATGAACAAGGAAGGCGCGATCGCTGGCATGCTGTCAGGGCTCATCGTGACGCTGTTTTATGTGTTTGCGCACAAAGGCTTGTTCTTCATCAAGGGCACCGAATATCTGGACTTGATCGGCGGTGCAAACGCGTTCTTCGGCATCACACCGGAAGCCTTCGGAGCCATCGGCGCCGGCATCAACTTCATCGTCGCCATCCTGGTCTTCAAGTTCACCAAGGAAGCGCCGCCACACATACAGTTGATGGTCGAAAATGTCCGTGTTCCACGCGGTGCAAAAATGGTCGATGGAGCGCACTAATGATTAAGTGCTGCTAGTGACAGCTGCCGTCGCTTGCGACGGCAGCATACGAAACCCCGTCGGCTGTTTTGGCGGGGTTTTTTCCATTTTTTCTATTTTTTCTATTCGATGCATGCGCAAGAATGCATCCACAGGAGAGCGCAATGACTATTAGCGTCGCAATGACCTGGATACTGTTTCTCGCCTTGTTCCCGATGGCCTTCTTTTGGCTACGGCGTAGCTGGCGCATCGTAATCAGGCGCGATTATTCGGAAGTGGCCCTGAAACAAGGTCTGCCGCCACCCAATGCCGCCAAATATGCGCCTTACACGGCTGCCGTCAACTTCATCGCCGGAACCATTGCCGTGATCGTGATATTGCTCGTCACCGTCGGCGGCGCCGCGTATGAAACCTGGACCGCCATCGCCGGTTCAACTGTCTGGATGAAGTTTATTGCAGACTTTATTATCAGCCGCCAGGCGCGCCCCATCGTGGGTCGATTCGGTCAGAAAAAGAAACCCGAATAAGCACCGTCTTGCATTGACGCACCAGCAGTGGCAACGGACCCGCAACATAGCCTGTCGAGCTTGCTTGTTGGCCTTGACCGGTCGCTGCCAGCCGCCGATCGTGGTTTGTCTGGAGCGCCCCAGCGTCAACTTGCCGGCCGGCGCATCCTTCAATTAGGTGGTGCCGACGGCCAGCGTCGCGCCTGGCCCATGGTGGCTGGCGCGTTCAGCTGACGGTCGCCGCTGCTGCACGGCTTGGCAGCGCTTACCGGGCTCAGGCCGGACCTGCGGGCAGCCCGATACATGGCACAGTTCGAGCGCCATGTCGTCATTGACACGCCTGTATCGCACTGCTGCCGCGTGACGCCAAAGCCGGATTTCGTGCTGCCCGCGCAGGTGGCCAACGTGCCCGAATAGCATGCGCTGACACACCGGCGGTTTACTGCGCACGCCAATGTGCGCTGGTAAAAAGTATTTTTCCACTCTCAAAAGCAAGTTCGAAACCGGCACCGGCACCGGCACCGGCGTGTGATTGGGCAGCAGCCTGGAGTCGATTGTGGCTGCCAACACCGGTGAAATTTGTATCCATAAAGCAACGAATTTGGCGATAGTATCGTCGGGTCTTGCTATTTTCTTGACGTAAAATGTTTCCACGATTTAATATTAAAACAGGTTATTAAAAGAAACTGTAAAAGTTCAGGCCTACACCGAAATACGCTTTAGTAAAAACGCGTCTTCTGCAACCGACACCCTGTTTTTCCGGTCCGGATGCTGCCAAACGATGACTACTGCGGCATTTCAACACAATATTTTTAATAAAATCAGGAGACAAGCAATGAAAAAAACACTAATCGCTTTGGCCACATTGAGCGCACTCGCAGGAACAGTCCAGGCCCAATCGAGCGTCACGGTCTATGGTCAAGTCGATGCCGGCTTGCGCAATCTGACCAATGTCGATGCCAATGGCGGCAGCAAGCTGAGCATGAGCTCATCGGGCACCTACCACTCGAACCGTTTTGGCTTCAAGGGTAACGAGGACCTGGGCAACGGCTTGAAGGCGATTTTTCAGCTCGAAGGCGGCTTCAACTCGGGCACCGGCGTCGGCAACAGCGGACTGTTCGACCGTACTGCCAAGGTCGGCATCAGCAGCAAGTTCGGTACCGTCAGCCTGGGTCGCCAATACACCGTCGCCTTTGATACCATTTACGCTTACGATCCGATGTCCTATAAATACTCCGGCATCACTCTGATCATGGCTGCAACGGTGGGTGTTCGCGACAGCAATATCGTCAAGTACGAAGGCAAGTTTGGCGCATTCACTGCGCGCGCCGGTTACGCCGCTGGCGAACAAGCTGGCGGCACCAGCAACGGCGCGAAACAAGCGCTTGGTCTGAGCTATGACAACGGCCCACTCAATCTGGGCGGCGCATATACGCAAAAGAAAGCCAATGATGGCTTGGGCGGGGACCTTGAGCACTACACCGTGGGTGGCGCTTACAAGATCGGGGCTGTGAAAATGAGCGCCGGCTATGCAGATCAAACGCTGACGGTAGTGGGCGCGCCTGACACCAGCGACAAATATGCATGGGTTGGCGCGGCCTATCAGTTTTCGCCGGTGCTGGATCTGCGTACGGCTTATTACCAGGTCAAGAACAGCACGGCCAATGCCGATGGCAAAAAAGACGTATTCATTGTGTCGAGCGTCTACTCGCTGTCCAAGCGCACCGTGCTGTACGCGGAAATCGACCACGACAATTTTGACGGAACATTGGTCAAAAATAATCAGTCCAGCCAACTGGGTGTTTCGGTCGGTATGGTCCACTATTTCTAACTGAAACCGCCGCCGCCGCAACGGGCGACTGAACTTCAAGCAGGGGCAGGACGGGTGAAAACCTGGCCTGCCCTTTTTGCATCCGACCGCAGCCAGCAGCCCGGATTATTTTTGAACTTGAGCGACCGCAGCCAGCCATCATGGTGTGCGGGGAGCGCGACAGCGTGGTGCCCATGCCCACGCTGACTGACGCGTTCAGCGCGCTGCCGATGCGCAGTCTGACGGCGATCATCGAGATCACGCCAGGCGCGCGGGCCGCCGGATAGACAGCTCAATACATGGCCCAGTTCGAGCATCATGTCGCCTTTGACGCGGCAACAGGGCCATGTCAGCGCGTGCTGCCGGGGCTGGATTTGGTGCTGTTCACGCAGTTGGCCGACATGCCTGAATACCATGCGCTGGTGCTTCGGCGGTTCGCTGCGCACACCAACGTGCGCTGGTAAAAAAGTCTTTTTCCATGCTCAAAAACAGGTTTGAAACCCGCATCGCTATCCGATTGAACTACCGTCTGGTCTCGGTTGTGTCTGGCAATGCCAGTAAAAATATGTTCTCTAAAAGCAACACATCTGGCGATGCCATGGCCTGATATGGCTATTTCCTTGACGCAAAATATTACTTTACACTAATATAAATATAGTTATTTACAAGAAACTATACAAGTTTCGATCTATCTCTAAATGCGTCTCAGTCAAAAAAGATGCGTTATCGCCAACTGGCACTCTGTTTTACCGGTGCCGATGCTGCCAGCCGACGGCGGTTGCATTTTAGTAAGACATTTTCTAATAAATTCATCAGGAGACAGGTAATGAAAAAAACACTAATCACTTTGGCCACATTGAGCGCACTCGCAGGAACAGTCCAGGCGCAATCGAACGTCACGGTCTACGGTCAAGTCGACGCCGGCTTGCGCAATCTGACCAATGTCGATGCCGCTGGCGACAGCCAGCTGAGCATGAGTTCGGGCGGCACCTACCACTCGAATCGCTTTGGCTTCAAGGGTAGCGAAGACCTGGGCAACGGCTTGAAGGCAATTTTTCAGCTCGAAGGCGGCTTCAACTCGGGCACCGGCGTTGGCAACAAGGGGTTGTTCGACCGTACCGCCAAGGTCGGCATCAGCGGCGCCTACGGCACCGTCAGCCTGGGCCGCCAATACACCGTCGCCTTTGACACGATTTCCGCTTACGATCCGATGTCCTATAAATACTCCGGCATCACTCTGGTCATGGCTGCAACGATGGGCGTTCGCGACAGCAATATCGTCAAGTACGAAGGCAAGTTTGGCGCATTCACTGCGCGCGCCGGTTACGCCGCTGGCGAACAAACTGGCGGCACCAGCAACGGCGCGAAACAAGCAATCGGCCTGAGTTACGACAACGGTCCGATCAGTCTGGGCGGCGCATATACGCAAAAGAAAGCCAACGATGGCCTGGGCGGGGACCTTGAGCACTACACCATGGGTGGCACTTACCAGATCGGGGCTGTAAAAATGAGCGCCGGCTATGCGGATCAAACGCTGACGGTAGTGGGCGCGTCTGACACCAGCGACAAATATGCATGGGTTGGCGCGGCCTATCAGTTTTCGCCTGTGCTGGATCTGCGTACGGCTTATTACCAGGTCAAGAACAGCACGGCCAATGCCGATGGCAAAAAAGACGTATTCATTGTGTCGAGCGTCTATTCGCTGTCCAAGCGCACCGTGCTGTACGCGGAAATCGACAATTCGAAAGTCAGCGGTGCTACACGTTTTGTTGACATTAACAATAAAGATATGATCAACAGTAACAAAAAACAACTGGGCGTTTCGGCCGGTATGGTTCACTATTTCTAACTGAAGTCGCCGCAACAACAGGCGGCTAAATGTCAAGCAAGGGGCAGGGCGGGTGAAAACCTGCCCTGCCCTTTTTGCATCTGGCCACAGCGAGCGGCCCGGATTATTTCTTGAGCTTGAATCGGCGCTGCCAACCGTCGATTGCAGTTTGCCTGAAGCGCGACAGCATCAGTTTACGGGCCGGCACCTGTCTCGACAACTTGATGCGCTGGCCCAGGGTGACTGGCACATTCAACTGGCTGCCGATACGCAGCCTGATGGCAGTCATCGGGATCACTCTGGAGCAGCAGGCGGCGCAACAGATAGCCCGATACACGGCAAAGTTCGGGCACCATACGTGCCCAATGTAAGCGTTTTTTTCAAGCTCAGAAGCAAATTTGGAACCCGCATCGCGGCGTGATTGGACAGTCGCCTGGACTCGATTATCCCCCGCAATGCCATTGACAACCTGTGCGTTAAAAGCAACAAACTTGGCGATATCATGACTGGATCTTGCTATTTTCTTGACGAAAAACATTCCCTTAAACTAATATCAGTGTAGCTCTTGATAAGAATCAATTCAAGTTTCGAGCGATACCGAAATGCGTCACCGTCAAAGAAAGCGTTATTTACAACCGCCACCACGTTTTCCCGGTGCCGACGCTGCCAGCCGACGTCTGCTGCTACATTTCACCATGACATTTTCTAAAAAAAGTAAATACGGAGACCGGAAATGAAAAAAACACTAATCGCTTTGGCTGCATTGAGCGCACTCGCAGGAACAGTCCAGGCGCAATCGAACGTCACTATCTACGGCAATGTCGACGCTGGTTTGCGCAATCTGACCAATGTCAACGCCGCTGGCGACAGCAAGCTGAGCATGAGTTCGGGCGGCACCTACAACTCGAACCGCTTTGGCTTCAAGGGTGCAGAGGATCTGGGCAACGGCTTGAAGGCGGTTTTTCAGCTTGAAGGCGGCTACAACTCGGGCACCGGCGCTGGTGACACGGCGCTGTTCGGTCGTACCGCCAAGGTTGGTATCAGCAGCGACTATGGCACCGTCACCCTGGGTCGCCAATACACTGTCTCATTTGATACCATTTACGCTTACGATCCGATGTCGTATAAATACACCGGTATTACTCTGACCATGGCTGCAACGGCAGGCGTTCGCGACAGCAATATCGTCAAGTACGAAGGCAAGTTTGGCGCATTCACTGTGCGTGCCGGATACGCGGCCGGCGAACAAACTGGCGGCACCAGCAACGGCGCGAAACAAGCGGTCGGCGTGAACTATGACAACGGCCCGATCAGCCTGGGCGCCGCCTATACGCAAAAGAAATCCAACCTGGGCAATGGCGCTGACTTGAAGCACTACACCGTGGGCGGCGCTTACCGGATCGGCCCAGTGAAACTGAGCGCCGGCTATGCGGATCAAAAACAGGGTGTAGTACCGACGGCAGGAACGCAACCTGACACGACCGACAAATTTGCATGGGTAGGCGCAAGCTATCAACTCTTGCCTGCGCTTGATCTGCGCGCGGCCTACTACCAGGACAAGAACAATACGAACAATGCCGATGGCAAGAAAAACTTGTTCATACTGTCAAGCGTTTATTCGCTGTCCAAGCGCACCGTGCTGTACGCGGAAATCGACCACAACAAATTTGACGGAGGACTCATGGTTAAAAATAACAATCAGTCCAGCCAAAACGGCGTTTCGGCCGGCGTAGTCCATTATTTCTAACTGAAACCGCCGCCCCAGCATCGGGCGGCTGAACTTCAAGCAAGGGCAGGGCGGGTGAAAACCCCCTCTGCCCTTGTTGCATGCCGCCTCTGCATCCGGACTGTGCATCCGGCTCGGATTACTTATTGATTTTGAGCGGCCGCTTCCAGCCGTCGATCGTGGTTTGCCTGGAGCGCGACAACGTCAGCTTGCCGGCCGGCGCATTTTTCGACAGCGTGGTGCCGGCCGCCAGCGTGGCACCTTTGCCCACCGTCACCGGAGCGATCAGCTGGCTGTCGCTGCCGATGAAGGCGTCGTCCTCGATAATGGTACGGTATTTGTTGACGCCATCGTAATTGCAAGTGATCGTGCCGGCGCCGATATTGACGCGCTCGCCGAGCGTCGCATCACCGATATAGGCAAGGTGATTGGCTTTGCTATGCGCACCGATCCGGCTTTTCTTGATTTCGACGAAATTGCCGATATGAACATCGTCGGCCAGTTCCGCGCCCGGGCGCAGCCGTGCATACGGTCCGATCATGCAGGCGGCGCCAACTTGCGCTTGTTCAATATGGCAAAACGGCTTGATCTGAGCGCCGGCGGCGATGCTGGAATCGATCAGTACGTTGTGCGCACCGACCGTCACGCCGTCGCCCAATACCACCCGGCCTTCGAACACGCAGCCGACATCGATCGTCACGTCGCGCCCGCACACCAGTTCGCCGCGCACGTCGATGCGGGCCGGATCCAGCAGCGTCACGCCCTGCTCCAGCAGCGCGTGGGCGATATTGCCCTGATGTATGCGTTCCAGCTGCGCCAGCTGGACCTTGCTATTGACGCCGGCCACTTCCCATTGGGCGCCCGGATGCGCCGACACGACCGGCACGCCATCAAGCACGGCCTGGGCGACGATATCGGTCAGGTAATACTCGCGCTGCACATTATCGTTCGACAGCGCGGCCAGCCACTTTTTCAGTTGCGCGGTAGGCGCGACGATGATGCCGCTGTTGATTTCATTGATGTTGCGCTGCGCAGCGCTGGCATCCTTTTCCTCGACGATGGCAACGATATTGCCATCTGCGCGCACGATGCGGCCCAGGCCAAACGGGTTATCTTGCACCACGGTCAAGATGCCGAGCTTGTCGCTGCCGGCGGCATCCAGCAAGCGCTGCAGCGATGCCCTGGTCGTCAAAGGCACGTCGCCATACAGGATCAGCGTCGGCACGGCATCCACCAGCTGCGGCAGCGCCTGCATCACCGCATGCCCGGTGCCCAGCTGCGGTTCTTGTAGCGCGGCAGCGATTTCCACGACCGATTGCGTGCTCTCTTTACCCAGACGATCGAGCAATTCCAGCACTGCTGCGCCGCCATGTCCATAAATCACGCATAATTTTGTTGGCATCAGGCACCGTGCGGTGCCGATCACATGCGAAAGCAAGGGTTTTCCAGCCAGCGGATGCAACACTTTTGGCAGCGCAGATTGCATGCGTTTACCCATGCCTGCGGCGAGAATTACAATGTTCATGGTCTGATTTTATCCAAGTTGAAATTATGCAAAAGTTTAACATGCAAGACTCCCGCTTCGGCCCTGAACTGGGCCTTGAACTGGGCCTTGAGCCTGCTACTGAATCCGGCAGCGTTCGCCGCCGCATCGGGCAACTATGCCTGATCGCGCTAATCGTCGTGCTGGCCGGCTGCAGCTCGATTCGGCTCAGCTACAACTACGGCGATACGCTGCTGTACTGGTGGCTCGATGCTTATGTCGACCTCGATTCCGGGCAAAAAGACCGGATCAGGAAGGATATTGACAATCTGTTCGCGTGGCACCGCAACACACAGCTGAAAGACTATGCGAGCTTGCTGGAAAATGCCCAGCGCCAGTTGCAAAGCAATCCGACGCAGGCAATCTTGCTGGCCAACTATGACAGCGTCAAGAACAGCACCCAATTGGTGCTGCTGAAGGCAGGCCCCGAACTGGCCGAACTGGCGCGCTCGTTGCAACCGGATCAAATCGCCAGTCTTGAAAAAAAATTCGCGTCGAACAATGAGGATTTCCGCAAGAAGTTCCTGACCGGAAATATCGAAGAACGCCAGAGGATGCGCTATCAAAATACGCTCGAAAAATTCGAGCAGTGGTTCGGTTCGTTCAGCCGGGAACAGGAGAGCGCGATCCGGGCAGCGTCCAATGCACGCCCGCTCGACAATCAGCTATGGCTCGACGAGCGCATGCTGCGGCAGAAAAAAACCATCGCGCTGGTGCGCAAGGTGCAACGCGAAAAGCTGGGCCAGGAAGCGACAATGGTGCTGATCCGCGATCTGATCAACGATGGCTACGCGCACCAGGACCAGTCCGAGCACAAGGCGTTTTTCGACGCCTCCAAAGATGCCACCGCAAAGATGGTCATGGCCGTCATCAAGATGACGACGCCAGCCCAGAAAGCCCACGTCCAGAAACGAATGCAAGGCTGGATCGACGATTTCAAGAGCCTGTCCATCGAGGTGCGCTAAACGACATAGCCAAGCAATATCCACCGGCATACATCGGGCACCTGCAATCATGACGTCGGCAGCCGATGCCACTGCATGCATGCTGTCGATGCCTGAACCCGGCGCGCGCCTCATGCTATAGTAGGCGCCGCCGAATCACAGAGTTTTACATGCAAAAGAAGATCGCAAAAATCCCGGTTCACCATGCGCCGCACTCAAATGCGGTGCGCATTATCGGCGGCGTGTGGAAACGCACCGCATTGCCGGTGCTGAAAGCGGCCGGCTTGCGCCCGACACCGGACCGGGTCCGCGAAACGGTATTCAACTGGCTCAATCACTTGCGCGACAGCGTCTGGTCCGACGCGGTCTGCCTTGACCTGTTCGCCGGCAGCGGCGCGCTCGGTTTCGAAGCGGCCAGCCGCGGCGCTCGCGCTGTGACGATGGTCGATGCGCATACACCAATCATCCGCCAGCTCGAAGAAGTCAGGGACAAGTTAAAGGCGCAGCAAGTGCATTTGATCCGCGGCGATGCGCTGGCCACGGCGCAGGCCATGGCGGCGCGCGGACAGCGTTTCGACCTGATTTTTCTCGATCCGCCGTACCAGCAGGATTGGCTGATACGCGCGCTGCCGCTGGTGGCGGCATTGCTCAACGACGGCGGCCTGGTGTATGCCGAATCGGGCCAGCCTTTGACATTCGACGGCCCGGATGAAGAAAAACCGGACTGGATGATGCCGTGGCAAGTGCTGCGCGCTGACAAGGCTGGCACCGTATTCTTTCATGTACTCGCTTGCAACAAAGCGCCATCCATCGCTTGAACCGGGTTCATGGTCGGCAACTCAATAACAGCCGGCCGAAACTGCCCTTTTTTCAGGCATAATGCGCGTTCTTATTGGTGCATTTGCAGGGAGCCGCAATGGTTGTAGCCGTCTATCCGGGAACATTTGATCCGCTCACGCGCGGCCATGAAGATTTGGTGCGCCGCGCATCCGGTCTGTTCGACACGCTGATCGTCGGAGTTGCCGACAGCAAGAATAAGAAGCCTTTTTTTTCGCTGGATGAACGCCTCGAAATTGCCAATGAAGTGCTGGGCCATTATCCGAACGTCAAGGTCGAGAGTTTTTCCGGTTTGCTGAAAGATTTCGTGCGCAAGCATGACGCACGCGTCATCATGCGCGGTCTGCGCGCTGTTTCCGACTTCGAATTCGAATTCCAGATGGCCGGCATGAACCGCTACTTGCTGCCCGATGTGGAAACGCTGTTCCTGACCCCGTCCGACCAGTACCAGTTCATCTCCGGCACCATCGTGCGCGAAATCGCGATGCTGGGCGGTGATGTCTCCAAGTTTGTCTTCCCGTCGGTCAACCGCTGGCTGCAAAAGAAAATTGCGGAACTGCCCGACACCTAAAAACGAATAAAAGCGAGTACGGCCATGGCATTACTGATCACCGACGACTGCATCAACTGCGACGTATGCGAGCCCGAGTGCCCGAACGACGCGATCTACATGGGGGCCGAAATTTACGAGATCGACCCGAACAAATGTACCGAATGCGTCGGCCATTTCAACGAGCCACAATGCCAGCAAGTGTGCCCGGTCAACTGCATCCCGTTCAACCCGGAATGGCGCGAAACCGAAGTCCAGTTACGCGCCAAATACGAGCGCCTGCAAGCTCAGGCTTGACGCTGCGGCGCGCGGCGCTGGCATCGGTATCAGTGGGGCAGTGGGGCAGTGGTGCAGTGGGACAGTGGCGTGGAAATTGTCGGCATCGGCCATCCTGACGATGGCAAGGTCTGCTCTTATGGAAGCGCCGGGCCGGCAGTTGCGCAACGCCATCGAAGAGCGTGCCGTGCGCCAGCCGTTTTATCGCAGTGCGCTCAGCGCTGCGATTCCAACGCGCGCAGATCCGCAGCCTGGCTCGATGCCGAACCGTCCATCGCATGCAGCATGCGGTTGCGCAGCATCGTATCGTTCATTTGTCGCCGCGCCAGGCGTTGTTCTTTGCTCAGGCGGGGTTTGACAACCAGCACCAGGGCGCGTGCGACGCCCAGCAACAAAGGCTTGAACAAGCTCAGCAAGCCGGCGACCAGCGCCATGCTCATCAAGGTTTTTACAGCACCCAAGAGGGATATGCCAAGCACTGGCACAAACGCCGCCTGGACAAAGGAGTGTATGGTAGACATTTTTTCCGTAAACAATATTATTATTTACGGTACTATAGTGCAGCGCAACATATAAATCTAATTGCGTTCGCCAATGTCGCTTATATGTTTTATGAATGATTTCGCGTATGATCACGCAAGCGCGTGGAACTGGCGTCACATCAGCCGGTTACGTGCACAATAGAAACGAAAACGACGTACGCGCACCATGCGCGCGGTGTCTGCCCCCGACCAACAACACCAACCCTGGCCTGCCATGAGCTTCCTGACGCTGGATCTGAACCTGTTGCGCGTCTTTGACGCGGTGATGACGGAACAAAACCTGACCCGCGCCGCTGGTCATCTGGCGATGACGCAGCCGGCCGTGTCGAATGCGATCAAGCGTTTGCGTGAAAATCTGGGAGACGATCTGCTGATCCGTACCGCCTATGGTGTCAAGCCGACACCGCGCGCGGAAGCGCTGTGGCCGGCCGTGCGCTCGGCGCTGGCAGGCTTGAAATCTGCGATCTCGCAAGACAATTTTGACATCGCCGTGACCGAGACCACTTTCAGGATGGCGATGGCCGATGCCACCGCCGCATTCTGGCTGCCGACGCTGGTCAATTCGATAGAGCGCGATGCTCCCGGCGTCAATGTGCGGATGGTGCCTTTGACAACCCGCGATCCGCGCCAGATGCTGCTGCGCGGCGATATTGAACTGGCGATCGGGTTTTTCCCGGGTGTGGCGGCGCAACTGTCGATGGAAACCAGTTCACCGATGCACCACGAGCGGCTGTATTCAGGACATTATGTGTGCGTGATGCGGCGCAACCATCCGCTGGCCGACTTGCCGCTGACGATAGACAATTATTGCGCGGCCAAGCATTTGCTGGTCAGTTTTTCGGGACGTGCGCATGGGCTGGTGGATGAAGCGCTGGCGCTGCTCAAGCGCGAGCGTCGGATATTGCTGACGGTGAACCAGTTTTTTACCGCTGGTCGCGTCGTCGCCAATTCGGACTTGATCACGGTATTGCCGCGCCACCTGATCGCATCAACCGGCATGAGCGATAGGCTGCTGTACAAGGAATTGCCGTTCCCATTGCCGGCAGTCCACCTCGACATGCTGTGGCATGAGCGCGATTCGCGCAGCCAGGCCCATCAATGGTTGCGCGGCCATCTGCGGGCCATGGATACCGAAGCGCTGCTGATAGCGACCAAGAACGAGGTCAGGCCGACGGTTTCCGAGCAATAAACGCCCACTTGCTGCCCCGCTCAGCGGGCACATTCACTGGCACCGCTTGCCGCTGACGCAATCGTTGCGCGCAGGCCAAGCCAACTGCGCCATCGCGCATCTAGCGGCACCTCAGCCCGACTCCGGGCCCCGGAACCGGATCGTCTCTATTTTTCTCGTCAACGCCGATCCCGCTTCATGCCAGGGTCGGGTTCGTTACGCAAAATAGTTGTCTCGCGCGACGACATATTTACTGGGAGTACAAGGAACCATTTGACAAAAAGTTACCAGCCTAACATTATGATTGCTATTTTAGCAAAACTAACACATGCGCTGATGTGATGACGCGATCAAAGGGGGGAGTGCTGATGTCAAATATAGCAGGTAAATCCTATGCGATGAATGTAATTACGCCGATTCGTTCCGGCACCGCATGGTTAAACAAACTGATCTTTTGGGTCGCGTTGAAAATCCCGGCGACGCTCAAAGGCTTGAATACCCTGTCCATCATTCACTACGCGCGCTGGGTCATCATCGGCAAAAACGAATTTCCACATCTCGACCCGAGCCAGCCCAAGGAAGACCTCCGGTATTCGTACATGATGTTCTTCAGTAACTTCAACGGCAGTTGGGACCAGTATGTCGATTCATTTACATTTTCGATACCAGGCGGACTCGACATGTTCTGGAAGTGGAATATCCGCTACCCGAAATCGGTGCCACTGACACCGTTTCACCGCTATATCCGGTACAACCAACTGGAAACCATCCATTATTACAACGCCTATCCACTGGCTGCGTCGAATGATGTCAAGAGCGCCAAAACAGTCAGAAATGCGCTGATCGCTTTTCAACAGCAGCCGCTTGACGCCAGCGATGATGCTTTCATGCAGCGCTACAACGCACTATTACGCGCTCTG
>JBLHNV010000027.1:0-14538 GCA_047623125.1 Janthinobacterium sp.
CGCCTATCTGGCGCGGGCCGCGCTCGATCAGGTGCGCCATGCCGAAATTTTCTTCGATCCGCAAACCCATACTGCGCGTGGCGTGCCGATCGCTGCGGTGATCAACGGCATCCACCGCGCTTGCCAGGATAGCCCGGTCAGCGCGACACTGATCCTGTGCTTCCTGCGCCACCTGTCCGAGGACGATGCGCTGGCCACGCTGGCGCAGGCGCGGCCTCACCTCGACCAGTTGATCGGCGTCGGCCTTGATTCGTCCGAACTGGGCCATCCGCCAGAAAAGTTTGCGCGCGTGTTTGCCGCCGCCCGTGAGCTCGGCTTGCACCTGGTGGCGCATGCGGGCGAGGAAGGGCCGCCGGCCTATATTCACGCCGCGCTCGATGTGCTGCACGCCGAGCGCATCGACCATGGCGTGCGTTGCCTGGAAGACGCGGCACTGACGCAGCGCCTGGCGCGCGACCAGATCGCGCTGACGGTTTGTCCATTGTCGAACGTCAAGCTGCGCGTGTTCGACAACATGGCCGGGCACAATCTGGTCGCATTGCTCGATGCGGGTTTGCTGGTGACCGTCAATTCGGACGATCCGGCCTATTTCGGCGGTTACATGAACGATAATTTTGAAGCATGTTTTGATGCGCTGCCGCTTGGCCTGGTGCATGCGAAACAATTGGCGCGCAATGGTTTTATTGCGTCGTTCCTGCCGCCTGACCAGAAGCGGCGCTACATCGACGAAGTCGATGCCTATTTTGGAGCCGTTGGATGTTGAGTTTGTCGTTGAAAATGACGCAGCGCGATTGGCGCGCCGGGCAGTTGCGCTTCTTGCTGGTGGCGCTGATTGTGGCCGTTTCCGCTTTGACTGCGGTCGGTTTTTTTGTCGATCGGATGCGCTCAGGCCTGACCCGTGACGCCCATCAATTGCTGGGTGCCGATCTGGTCATCCGCGCCGACCAGAAGATCCATGCCGGCTGGCGCGAAGAAGCGCAGCGGCGCGGCTTGCTGATCGCCGAAACGGTGATGTTTCCGAGCATGGCGCAAGCGGGCGCCGGTGCGCAATCGGTGGCGCAATTGTCGTCGATCAAAGCGGTGTCACCGGGCTACCCGCTGCGCGGCAACCTGAAGATTTCGACCAACTTTGCGCAAGCGAGCGCGATGCAGGGAAGCGTGACGAGCGACACGCCGGCCCGCGGCACAGTCTGGGTCGATGCCGCCATTCTGACCAGTTTGAAGGTTGAAGTGGGCGACACGTTGAAGTTGGGCGATGCGCAATTTCGGATTGCGCAGTTGATCGCGGCCGAGCCCGATCGTGGCACGTCTTTCCTCAATTTCTCGCCGCGCGTGATGTTGCCGCTCGCTGATCTGGAATCGACCGCTCTGGTGCAATTTGGTTCGCGCCTGTCGTACCGGCTGCTGGTGGCAGCGCCATCGCATGCTGAAGGCCCGGCCGTGGTGGCTTATCAGCGTTGGCTGGAGGCGGCGATCGACAAGGATAACCTGAAAGGCGTGGAAATCGAATCTCTGGAATCGGGCCGGCCCGAGATGAGCGCCACTCTGGAGCGCGCCGAGCGTTTTCTGTCGCTGGTCGGCCTGCTCTCGGCGATGCTGGCAGCGGTCGCCGTCGCGATGGCGGCGCGCCGCTTCATGCTGGCGCATCTGGATGCGTGCGCGATGCTGCGCTGTCTGGGGCTGACCCAGAACCAGGCGACGGCGATGTATTTGATTGAATTCGTACTGATCGGCCTGGTCGGTAGCGTGCTCGGCGTCGCACTCGGCTTTGGCGGCCATCTGGTGTTGCTCGAATTGCTGGGTAATCTGGTCCAGAACGACTTGCCGCCGGTGTCCTGGCAGCCCGCACTGCAAGGCGTGGCGACCGGCATGATCTTGCTGGTCGGCTTTGCCCTGCCGCCGATTTTGCAACTGCGCAATGTACCCTACAACCGCGTGATCCGGCGCGAACAAGATGGCCCCAAGGCGCTGGCGCTGGTCACCTATGGTGTGGGCATCTGCGCTTTTGTCGCACTATTGCTGTGGCAAGCCGGTGCGGTGCAACTGGCATTGCTGACTGCCGGCGGCTTCCTCGGCGGTCTGGCCGTGTTCGCGTTGCTGGGGTGGCTGGCGCTGAAATCGCTGAAAACGCTGCGCGGCGTGATCAATCATCAAGGCTGGCGCTTTGCCGTCACCTCGCTGCAGCGCCGTCCGGGCGCGAGCCTGATTCAGATCGTGTCGCTGGCGCTGGGCCTGATGGCCTTGCTGTTGCTGACGGTCGTGCGCGGCGACCTGATGACGGCGTGGCGCAATGCGACGCCGGCCGATGCGCCCAACCGTTTCATTATCAACATCATGCCTGTGCAAAAAGACGCCATTGCGGCGCGTCTGGCTCAGGCCGGCGTACTCACGGCGCCGCTGTATCCGATGATCAGGGGCCGCCTGACGGCGGTGAATGGCAACCCGGTCACGGCCACCACCTACACCAATGAACGCGCCAAAAGGCTGACCGAGCGCGAATTCAACCTGTCGACGATGTCCCAGATGCCGCAGGAGAACGAGATCATCGAAGGCCAATGGTTTCAGGGTGAACCCGGCGCGCCAGCTGAGGCGTCGGTCGAGGAAGGCATCGCCAAGACGCTGGGGTTAAAGCTGGGCGACATGATGCGCTTTGACATTGCCGGCAGCAGCGTGGAGGCGCGCATCAGCAGCTTGCGCAAGCTGGAATGGGGCTCGATGCGGGTCAATTTCTTCGTCATCATCAATCCGCAAGCGATGCAGCAGATGCCGCAGACCTGGATCACTGCCTTCAATCTGCCGCCGGCCCAGGCCAGCCTGGGCAATGCATTGACGCGCGACTTTCCCAACCTGACCGTGGTCGATATCGGTGGCTTGATCAAGCAAATCCAGACCGTGCTCGATCAGGTGATCCTGGCGGTCCAGTTCCTGTTCCTGTTCACGCTGGCGTCGGGCGGCCTGGTGCTGTATGCAGCGCTGATGGGGTCGCAAGACGAGCGCACCCGCGAAGCGGGCCTGCTGCGCGCGCTGGGCGCGACGCGCAAGCAACTTGCGCATGCGCAACTGATCGAATTCACGCTGGTGGGCGCGCTGGCCGGTTTGCTGGCGGCGTCGGGCGCGGCAGCGATGGGTTGGGCGCTGGCGACGTATCAATTCAAGTTCGAATGGACCTTTGAGCCTGGCGTCTGGCTGGCCGGTCTGGTGGTTGGCGCGCTGTGCGCGATCGCCGGCGGCTGGCTGGGATTGCGCGGCGTGTTGACGCGTCCGCCGCTGGAGACCTTGCGCAATGGCTGATGCCGAGAAAAATCCCGCCGCAGATGCCAAACTGGCGTCTGCGGCCACCGTCTACGAGCAGATCGGTGGCGCCGGCGTGCTGCGCCGGATGGTCGATCGCTTTTACGACTTGATGGAACTGGAGCAAGAATTTGCCGGCATCCGCGTGATGCACCCGCCGTCTCTTGAAGATTCCCGCGACAAGCTGTTCTGGTTCCTCTCCGGCTGGATGGGCGGACCGGACTTGTACCAGCAGCGGCTCGGTCATCCGCGCCTGCGCGCGCGCCATTTTCCGTATGCGATTGGCACCAGCGAACGTGACCAGTGGCTGCGCGCGATGGCGTGGGCGATGCAAGATGTCGGCATCGCCGAAGCCTTGCAACTGCGTCTGATGACATCGTTCTACCAGACCGCCGACTGGATGCGTAACCAGCCGCATTGACCCCGTCCGGCGCCTTTTTATTTCCGACACAATCTTTCTTGCCCCATGAATCATAACGAATTTTTGATCCTGATGCTCGCTGCCGGCATCATCATCGCCAGCCAGATTGCGCTGCTGTGGCGCGGCCGCGCTGTGGCGCTGGCGCAGCAGCGCGATGTGTTGCAGACGCAGTTGCAACTGAGTTTGCAACAAGGTTTGCAACTAAGCGAGGCCAGCATGCAAGAGGACATCGAACGCGTTGAGCGTGAAGTGCGGTTTCAGTTGCAAACGTCGGCCCAGTCGACGCGCCAGGAAATGAGTGCCAGCCTGGCTCAGTCGCACGCTGCGACGGTGCAGCAACTTGAGACCGTGCGCGCGCAAATTTTGCTGCAGGGGCAAAGCGGACGCGACGAACAAGCGGCCAGCTTGATGCGCTTTGCCGACACGATGCACCGCACGCTCGCTGGCCTCACTGAATCGCATGCGCAGCGGATGGGGGAAGTGCGCACGGCGCTGGAAGCGCGGATCAAGGATTTGCAAACCGATAATGGCGCACGGCTCGAAGAAATGCGTAAAACCGTCGATGAAAAGCTGCATGCGACGCTCGAATTGCGCCTCAGCGCATCGTTCAAGCAAGTTTCCGAACGGCTTGAGCGGGTGCACCAGGGCCTGGGTGAAATGCAGCAACTGGCAATCGGCGTGGGCGACCTGAAGCGCGTGCTGACCAATGTCAAGACGCGCGGCACCTGGGGCGAAGTCCAGCTGGAGATGCTGCTGGAACAAGTCTTGACCGCCGACCAGTATGCAAAAAATGTCGAAACCGTGGCCGGCAGCGGCGCACGCGTCGAATTTGCGCTGAAGCTGCCCGGTGCGACCGATGGCGGCCCACCGGTCTGGATGCCGATCGATGCCAAATTTCCCAAAGAACAATACGAGCGGCTGGCCGATGCGGCCGAGCGCGCCGATGCCGAAGGCGTCGCCACGGCTGGCCGCGAGCTCGAGCGCGCAGTGCGGATTGAAGCCAAATCGATCGCAGACAAATACCTGGCACCGCCGCAAACCACCGACTTTGCGATCCTGTTTTTGCCGACCGAAGGCTTGTATGCTGAAGTGATGCGGCGTCCCGGATTGGCCGACGAATTGCAGCGCGTGCACCGGGTCAGCATTGCCGGGCCATCGACCCTATCGGCCTTGCTGAACAGTTTGCAGATGGGTTTTCGCACGCTGGCGCTGGAAAAGCGTTCGTCGGAAGTGTGGCAAGTGCTGGGCGCTGTGAAGACCGAGTTTGCCAAGTTCGGCGATGTGCTGGCCGCGACCCGGACCACGCTGGAGCGGGCCGCGAAGAATATCGAAACGGCCGAGATGCGCAGCCGGCAAATGGCGCGCAAGCTCAAATCGGTCGAAGCGTTGCCAGGCGAGGCGGCGCAACAGGTGCTGGGGGCCGACTCCGGCTTGGCACCGGAGTCGGCATCAGAAAGACGCGACCCGGCAAGCGAGTAATTTTGCTTGCGCTTGCGACGCGTTGGTCAGATTCAACCTGGGGTGGTCAGTTTCATCATCCTGACGCTGGCGCTGGCGCTGACTTGACCGAACGCCCTTGCAACAGTGCCACGCGCTGCGCGCTTTTTTGCGCGCTCAAGCCGGGCCGGGCGGCCAGGCTTCTTGAACCGGTACGCTGATGTGGCTTGCCAGAACAGCGCACCAGATCCATTTACCAGCTGAGCGCTAGACCAAGCCGTCGAACAGTGCGATATCGACCATGTCGCCGGCGGCGACATTGCCTTGCTCGTCGTGCAACACCACCATGCAGTTCGCTTCCGACATCGAGCGCAGCACGCCGGAACCCTGGCTGCCGGTGATGCGCACCTGTTGCACACCATCATCGCCGGTCGACAAGATGCCGCGCTGGTATTCGGTACGGCCCGGTTTTTTCCGGATCGCGCCTTGCGATTGCACGCGCAGCAGCGGCGTACGTGTTTCGCTATCTGCGGCGCCCATCATGTGCAGCAGCGCGTTACGGGCGAAGAAATAGAACGACACCATGACCGCGACCGGATTGCCGGGCAAGCCAAACAGGAACGCGCTGTGGCCATTCGAGTTGATCTTGCCAAAGGCCAACGGCCGGCCCGGGCGCATGCCGATTTTCCAGAACGTCACGTCGCCTAGTTTGGCCATGATTTGCTTGGTGTAATCGGCGGCACCGACCGACACGCCGCCGGACGTGATGATCGCATCGGCATTTTCGCAGGCGCAGCGCAGCGCCGCTTCGAGCGCTTGCGGATCATCCTTGACCGTGCCCATGTCGATGATATCGCAGCCGAGTCGGGTCAGCATGCCGAACAGCGTGTAGCGGTTGCTGTCGAACACGCAGCCGGCATCGAGCGTTTCGCCGACCGAGCGCAGTTCGTCGCCAGTGGAAAAAAATGCCACGCGCAGTCGGCGCTGGAGCGCCACTTCGGCGACCCCTAGCGATGCCAGCAATCCCAGATCGGACGGACGCACGATTCTGCCTTTTGTCAGTGCGGCGCTGCCTGCCATCAAGTCTTCACCCTTGAAGCGGCGGTTGTCGCCGCAGCGCACGCTGCCTGGTTTGACCGTGATGGTCACGCTGGCATCGGCTGCGACCAGTTCTTGCGGTATCACGGTGTCGCAACCGTCCGGCATCACGCCGCCGGTCATGATGCGCGCGCACTGACCTGCTTCAATCGGCACGCTGGACACACGGCCGGCGTAGACGGTGGCGACGACGGCCAGATCGGTTGCGCTGTCAGGGTTCAGGTCGCTGCTGCGCAGCGCATAACCATCCATCGCCGAGTTGTCGTGCGACGGCACGCTGATGTTCGAGATGACGTCAAGCGCCAGCACCCGGTTCAGCGCCGCGCGCAGCGCCACTTTTTCATGTGCATCGATAGGCTCGATGAAGTCCCGGATGATGCGCTGGGCGTGGCGCACCGGCAATGCGTCGGGATCGTAATCGGACAGACAGCTGACTACGTCGGACAAGGTCGGGCTGGCGTGTTGCAATTCTTGCCGCGTATTGATGTTGCGAAATGCGCTGGCATCCTCGAACAGTACTTCGGCAACTTTCAGCGCACCGTGCCAGCCATCCACCCTGCGTCCGCCGCTGGCCAGGTAATCATTGAGTTGCGGCAGCAGAGTGCGGCGCAACAGACAAAATACCGGATGCGGCTGGCGCATGATCTTGCCATCAGCTCCCGATTCTTGCGTCACGGCCAGCGCCAGGTCGGCGCCCTCAAGTTGCAAGGCATCGAACAGTCTCGCTACCAGATCGACTGGCATGAAAGGCGAGTCGCAAGGGGCGGTGACCAGATAGTCTGTCTCGCATTGCAGCAAGCCGGCCTGCATTCCGGCCAGCGGTCCGCAATAATCGGCCAGTTGGTCAGGCCAGACCGGTGCGCCCAGCGCAGCGTAGGCTTGCTGGTTCTGGTTCGCATTGATGGCGATGCTGGCCACTTGCGGCGCCAGACGCTGCATCACGTGCTCTGCCATCGGGGTGCCGCGCAGCAGCACCAACCCCTTGTCGACATGGCCCATGCGGGTACCGCGTCCGCCGGCCAGTATCAAACCGGTGATGTTCAAATTTGTTGTTTTATTTGTTGGAGTCATGTTCATGTTTCAACCGCCGATGTAAGACATCTCGACTTTCTTTGCGCCTGGCACTTGGCCTGCGCCCTCGTTTCCAGCTTCGCTGCGCATTTCCGAATAGCGGTCGCTGCGCGCGCGCCACAGATGGGCCAGCACAGTCGAAATTTCGGCATCGCTGCGACCAGCGCGCAGCAGCGCGCGCACATCGTGACCGCCGGTGGCGAACAGGCACGTGTAGAGTTTGCCTTCGGTCGACAGCCGTGCGCGCGTGCAGGCGCCGCAAAAAGCACCGGTCACGCTGGAAATGACGCCGATCTCGCCGCTGCCATCCTTGTAGCGCCAGCGCGTTGCCGTCTCGGCGGTGTAATTCGCTTGCAGCGGCGTTAGAGGCATCTGTTCGTTGATCCTTTGCACCACATCGGATGATGGAATGACCTCATCGAGGTTCCAGCCGTTTGAGGCGCCCACATCCATGTATTCGATGAAGCGCAAGATATGAGGCGTATCCTTGAAGTGGCGTGCCATCGGCACGATTTCATGCTCGTTCATGCCGCCCTTGACGACCATGTTGATCTTGATCGGACCCAGCCCGACACTGTGGGCGACATCGATGCCGTGCAGCACATCGGCGACGGCGAAGTCGACATCGTTCATGCGCTTGAAGGTGGCGTCGTCGAGCGAGTCCAGCGATACCGTCACGCGCCGCAAGCCGGCATCTTTCAATGCCTGCGCTTTTTTTGCCAGCAGCGAACCGTTGGTCGTCAACGTCAGATCGAGTGCCTTGCCGCTAGGCGTCTTCAAACGGTTCAGCATGCCGATCAGCTTTTCGATATCCTTGCGCAGCAGCGGTTCGCCACCGGTCAGTCTGATTTTTTCGACACCGTGCGCGACGAACAGCGCGGCGATGCGGGTAATTTCCTCGAACGACAGCAGCGCATTGTGCGGCAGGTAGGCATAGTCCTTGTTGAAGATCTGCTTCGGCATGCAATAGACGCAGCGGAAGTTGCAACGGTCGGTGATCGAGATGCGTAAATCGTGCAGCGGCCTTCCCATCTGGTCTGCCACGAGTCCGCTCGGTGTTTCCAGCACGGAGGGAATGCTCGGCGCAGCCATCCTGTGATCGACCAGTGTAATGATTTTTTCAGCCATGAAGTATTCGGTCAGTCAGTAAGTAAGTAAATAAGCAAGCAAATAAGCAAGTGCCAATGGCGTTACGATAGCACGAGGCCAGCGATGGCACAGGCGAAGATCAATTTGATGGGGCCGACCTTGAATTTGAATAGTGCAATACAGGCCGTGAAGGTGATCGCGATCGCGGCCAGATCCCAGCGTCCGCTTGCGCCATTTGCCCCAGCCGAGCCAGTGAGCCAGAATACATGCTGACCAAAAAACAGCGCGAGGCTGACGATGACGCCGACAACGGCAGCCGATATCGCCGTCAGCGGCGCCGTCATCTTCAGATTGTCGCGCGTCGATTCGACCAGCGGGCCGCCGGCCAGGATGAAGATGAACGATGGCAAGAAGGTGAAAAATGCCGCCACTGAAGCTCCGGCCACCCCGGCTGCCAGCAAGCTTTCGCCAGCGAGGGCGTTGCTCCAGGCGCCGACGAAGCCGACAAAAGCGACGATCATGATCAGGGGGCCGGGCGTGGTTTCGCCCAGCGCCAGGCCATCGATCATTTGTGTCGCAGTGAGCCAGTGGAAGTGTTCTACGCCGCCCTGATAGACGTAGGGCAAGACCGCATAGGCGCCGCCAAAGGTCATTAAAGCGGCCTTGGTGAAGAACCAGGTCATCTGTCTTAGCGCATCAGCCGGCTCGGACAGTGCCGCCACCAGCAGCCAGCCGGCCAGTCCGAGCGCAATGCCGATGCCGCCAGTGCGCAATAGCCGGGTCCATGAAAACAAGGCGTGCTGCGGCGTTGGCGTGTCGTCATCGATCAGCGCCAAGCCATACGATACGCTCGAGCCCGGTTGTTGGCCACCGATGTGGAATGCATCGGGGCGCCAGCGGGCACCGGCCCATCCGATGATGGCGGCGCTCAGCACAACCAGCGGGAATGGCAGGTGCAGCGCGCTGATCGCTAAAAATGCCGCCACGGCCACGGCAATCAGGCTGGCATTCCTGAGAGTGCGGGTGCCGATGCGCCAGGCTGCGGCCAGCACGATAGCGACTACGGCCGGCTTGATCCCGTACAGGATTGCGGCGATCACAGGCAAGCTGCCGAACACCATGTAAATCCACGACAACAGCATCAGGATCAGCAGCGATGGCAGCAGGAACAGCGCGCCAGCCATGATGCCGCCGCGGGTGCCATGCATCAACCAGCCCATATAGGCCGCGAGCTGGGTCGCCTCGGGGCCGGGCAGCAGCATGCAGTAATTGAGCGCATGCAAAAAACGCCGCTCGGATATCCAGCGCCGCCGTTCGACCAATTCTGCATGCATCAGCGCGATCTGGCCGGCCGGACCGCCGAAGCTGACGAAGCCCAGCTTGAGCCAATACCAGAATGCCTGTTTCAGGCTGACCGGGGACGGACGTAGTTCGGGCGGAGTTTGCATCGGATGGCTTTGGACAAAATGAAAAATATCACAGCGTTCAACTGAACAGCGCAAGGCAAAAAAGGGAAGCGCGCGGCTTCCCTTTCTGGTTCATGTCAACCCGGGACGCCTTACTGGCGGTGGGTGTCGACCTGGATCAACGGCTCATCGGCTTGTGGCGGCAAGCGCTTGCGCTCGCGCGGAATACGCACCGGCGCTACCGCGTGAGCCGCCGCTTCTTGCGCCGCACGCAGCTTTTCCGGATCGGTGGCGGCCAATGTCAGGCCCGCTGAACCGAGTACGGCATTGAGGTCGGTGGACCCGGCAGCTGCTGTCGCTGGTGCAACTGTTGCTGTAACTGCCGTTTCGGCAGGTACGGCCTCGGCCACGAGCTTGGCGGCCAGCGCTCTGGTTGCTTCCGTCAGCGCTTGCGCGGCGACGTCGGCTGCCAAAGGTGCTACCGGCTCGGCGATCGATTCAGCCGCTGCTGGCACTGTTTTCGCCATGACTGGCTCGACCGCAGCCACGACTGGCTCAGGCACCTCGGTTGCGGCAGCATGGATTGCCGTCGAAACAGGCTCGGCGATAGCGGCAACTGGCTCAGCGGCGACAGGCTCGACAGCAACTGGCGGCGCGACGACAGCTTGCTCGACGACGACCATCACTGGTTCGGCCATGGCCACCGGCGCAGCTGGCGCTGGTTCGGCGACAACGGCTTCGGCTGTAACCGCTGCAGCTGCAACCGGTTCAGCTGCAACCGCTGCAACTGCAACTGGTTCAACTGCAACCGCTGCAACTGCAACCGCTGCAACTGCAACTGGTTCAGCTGCAACCGCTGCAACTGCAACTGGTTCAACTGCAACCGCTGCAACTGCAACCGCTTCAATTGCAACCGGTTCAGCTGCAACTTCTGCAGCGGCAACAGGTGTTGCTACCTCTGCCGGAGCGACTGCGGTGGCCATGCCCGCTGCCAGTTGCTGCATGTCAGCTGCGAGTTCTTGCATGGCCACTGCTGCTACCTGGGTACGTGCATCGGCAGTGGCCGCGCCAGCATGGGCAGCAACGATGTGCTGGCCATTGAGCGGGGCGTCGGACGCTGGCACTTCGTGGCTATCGGCGCTTGCCGATTCGTTTTCTTCGCCCGGTTCGCGTTCGCGGCGATTGCGGTTGCGGCCACCGCGACGACGACGACGACGCGGCTCGTCGCCTTCGACGTCGAGCTCTTCACCATCCGGACCGGTACCGGTACCGGTACCGGTACTGGTACTTGTATCCGCTTCGGCCTTGACCAGATTGCCTGGCTCTTGCTCTGCAGCGATCTCGATGGATGGCGAAGCGACAATGGCGGCAACTGCGGCGGCAGGGATCACCAGCGCAGGCACGTCATCTGGCATCAGCACCAATTCGCTGGCCTTGACGTCTGGCGTCGGAGTCACGTTGGC
Source organism: Janthinobacterium sp. (assembly GCA_047623125.1). Taxonomy (GTDB): domain Bacteria; phylum Pseudomonadota; class Gammaproteobacteria; order Burkholderiales; family Burkholderiaceae_D; genus Janthinobacterium. The sequence continues at coordinate 11,277 of JBLHNV010000027.1, forward strand.
ACGCGGCTCGCGTGCAGGGCGCGGGACGCGTTCCGCACGTTCGCGCGGCGCCGGGGTGTCGCTGTTTTCACGCGGGGTGTGCGTTTCGTGCGTTGCTTCGCGCGGTTCGCGTGGCTGGCGCGGTGGCCGTGGCGGGCGCGCCGGACGCTCGCTGGCATCCTTGGCAGTACCTTCCTGCTGTGCAGCGCGCGGCTGATTCTGGCCTTGACCTTGACCTTGACCTTGACCTTGACCCGGCTCGCGCTCTTCGCGCTCGCGTCCGCCTGGTTTGCGACTGCGCCCACGCGGGCCGCGGTTGTTGCGATCGATCGCGGCGATGGTCTTGGCGACGATCACCGGTGGCGCTGCAGGAACGACGACTTCCGGTTTCGGGCGGAAGAAGTTGATGATCTTGTCGAGCAAGGTTTCCGGTGTCGGCGCCAGAATCACTGGCACCGGTGGCACGACTTCGACCTTGCGCTCAACCATCGGCGCAGGCTGATCCGGCGTGATGGTCTTGACGACGGCTTCCTGGCGCGGCTTTGCTTCGACCTTTTGCAGCTTGCTGTAAGCCATGTCGGTTTCGGCGCTTTCGGCCAGGTTGTAGCTTGCCTGGCTTTCTTCGAGGCGCGGGTCGTCGTGCTTGATGCGCTCAAGCTTGTAGTGCGGCGTTTCCAGATGCTTGTTCGGAATCAGGATCACGGCGATGCGGTGGCGGTTCTCGATCTTCAGCACTTCGCCGCGCTTTTCGTTGAGCAGGAAAGCGCCCACGTCGACCGGAACCTGGACGTGGATCGTGGCCGAATTCTCCTTCATTGCCTCTTCCTGGATGATGCGCAGCACCTGCAGGGCGGACGATTCGGTATCGCGGATGTGGCCGGTGCCGGAGCAGCGTGGGCACGTCACATGGCTGCCTTCGGACAGCGAAGGGCGCAGCCGCTGGCGCGACAACTCCATCAGGCCGAAACGGGAAATCTTGCCCATCTGGACCCGCGCGCGGTCGTGGTGCAGCGCGTCTTTCAGGCGGGTTTCAACTTCACGCTGGTTCTTCGCCACTTCCATGTCGATGAAGTCGATGACGATCAAGCCGCCCAGATCGCGCAAGCGCAACTGGCGCGCCACTTCTTCGGCTGCTTCGCAGTTGGTATTGAAGGCGGTGGTCTCGATGTCGGAGCCGCGCGTCGCGCGTGCCGAGTTGACGTCGACCGATACCAGTGCTTCGGTATGGTCGATGACGATTGCCCCGCCCGATGGCAGCGGCACCGTGCGCGCATATGCAGTTTCAATCTGGTGTTCGATCTGGAAGCGCGAAAACAGCGGCACGTCGTCGCTGTAGCGCTTCACGCGGTGCACCATGTCGGGCATCACGTGGCTCATGAACTGATGCGCCTGTTCGTAGATCTCGTCCGTATCGATCAGTATCTCGCCGATATCAGGCTGGAAGTAGTCGCGGATCGCGCGGATCACCAACGACGATTCCTGATAGATCAGGAATGCGCCGGAGGCCGACTTGCTGGCGCCTTCGATCGCGCGCCACAGTTGCATCAGGTAATTCAAGTCCCATTGCAATTCTTCGACATTGCGACCGATGCCGGCGGTGCGGGCAATCACCGACATGCCGGCTGGCAAGTCGAGCTTGTCCATCGTTTCGCGCAATTCCTGGCGTTCCTCGCCTTCGACACGGCGCGACACGCCGCCACCGCGCGGATTGTTTGGCATCAAGACCAGATAGCGTCCGGCCAGCGATACGAACGAGGTCAGTGCTGCGCCCTTGTTGCCGCGCTCTTCTTTCTCGACCTGGACCATGATTTCCTGGCCTTCGCGCAGCGCTTCCTTGACGGAGGCGGTGCGCACGTCGACGCCTTCGCGAAAGTAGGTGCGAGCCACTTCCTTGAATGGCAGAAAGCCGTGGCGATCTTCGCCATAGCTGACGAAACAGGCTTCGAGCGAAGGCTCGATACGGGTGATGACACCCTTGTAAATGTTCGATTTGCGCTGTTCGCGTCCGGCGCTTTCAATATCGATATCGATCAGTTTCTGACCATCGACAATTGCTACGCGCAGCTCTTCTTGCTGCGTAGCATTAAATAACATGCGTTTCATTGTATGACTCCGCGACCCCTTGGGCCTCTTGGTGCCACCCTGTTTGGGGCGGCGAAAGTACAGAGGATATACGCGAGAATTGGAATGGATGGGGGCGGGTATGCCTTGACGTGCGGTGCAACAACGCGACGCGTTGCCGACGCAACAGGCGCAAATGAGGTTGATCGACATGCCGAGTGCATCCTCGCCTGAAACTCATCTGGTGCGGCCCGAATCGATCGGGCAGGGGCAGAGAATGCAGGCGGTGAGACTATAGATGAGCCAAACCGTGGCCAGGCTTGCTTGTTGCGATGCCGACGCTTGACTGCCATCGGGGCCACGCAATAGTTGAGCTTGACTACAGGAAGTTTGGCGAAAACGGCAAGCGTTATCGACTTCATTACCCTGCCAGCACCGTCATGGACCTTGCTGGCAGGTACTTATCCTTTATATCCACATCATTCTAATCCAGCACCCTGGTGCTTGATCCGATTACAACAACGGTGCAACCTTGATCATCGCAGGGTGGTGCGTACACATTTTTTCCATCGAATTTGCAATTTGGCGAGGCCGGTGGAGACGCCCCTGTGTAAAATGTGGTTTTGTTCTTACACTAGCCGCTGTATAACTGCGGCAAAACAATTATATATTCAAATGTAGGACTTAGAGAGATTTTCTGGGAAGACGGAGCAAATGAAGATGCAAAACGAGGCTGGACCTCCATCAACACCGGTTCAGCCGCAAGCGCAATTCGTGACGGTGAATGAAGAAGAAGCTGGTCAGCGGATTGACAATTACCTGTTGCGGGTCTGCAAAGGCGTGCCGAAAAGCCATATTTACCGGATTCTGCGCTCGGGGGAAGTTCGCGTCAACAAAGGCCGTATCGATCAATTGTATCGCCTTCAAGAAGGCGATATGGTGCGCATTCCGCCGCTGCGCCTGGCCGAAAAGAGTGCCCAGGCTGCGCCGGCGGCCGAATTCAAGATCATTTTTGAAGATGCCCATTTACTGGTCATCGACAAACCGGCCGGTGTCGCCGTGCATGGCGGCTCGGGCGTGTCGTTTGGTGTCATCGAGCAATTGCGCGCATCGCGCCCGGACGCCAAATTCCTCGAGCTGGTGCACCGACTGGACCGCGACACGTCGGGCTTGCTGTTGCTGGCCAAGAAGCGTTCGGCGCTGACCAACTTGCATGAACAGA
>JBLHNV010000028.1:0-14501 GCA_047623125.1 Janthinobacterium sp.
GCATGGCCTTGCGCGAGCGGGGGGTCAACGCGGGTTGCCCTGGACGATCAGGCGTCCGGAGCGACCCGGCAATTCTCCCCAGGCGATCGAGTATGAGGGCAACAAGTCATTTTTCACTTTTTCATGGTAATCAGCCATCGATGCGAGACGGTAACCCTGAGCTTGCCATCCGGCCAGCAATTGCTCAAAAACGGGCGCCAATTTCTGGCCTTCGAGTTCCGCATGCAAAGTATAAACATGGTCACGTTTGGCGAGCGCGGTCAGCTTGAGCAGATGCTCTGCGATGTTGTCGGTCGTGATCAAGGTGCCATCAATTTCGCGTCCCAGCAACTCGTCCAGCGTCGGCAGCGTGGTCGGCAATTGTATGCAGGACAACGTCTTGTTGGTATCTTGCAGCCGGTAGGGGCCGCTGCTGTCATTTTGCAATGAACCGTCGTCGTTGAGCATTGCGCGCCCGTCGGATGCGTATTGGTAGCCCGCCGTTTCGTGTTCACCGAAAGCGACTTGATTCATTTGCCAACCGGCAGCGCCATGCGTTTGTGGCGCTGTCTCGAACACTTCGGCGTAACGGGCGGCGGCACGGCGCATCATCCGGATGGTCCAGGCGGCCGCTTGTCCATGCACATGGTCTTGCCATTGCACATGGTCCCACGTGTGGATGCCGCACTCGAATCCGGCGTCGCGCACGGCGCGCATTTCGGCGACGCACTCCTTGCCGATGTCTGGCGCCGGCAGCAAGACGCCGTACATCAGCGTCTTCAAGCCGTAATGCTCCAGTACCGAGGTGCGTGCCACCTTGCTGAAAAAACCGGGCCGGAAGGCGCGGCGCAAGGCCCAGCCGGTATGGTCGGGGCCAAGCGCAAACAAAAAAGTGGCATGCGCCTGATGCGCACTGAGCATGCGCACCAGATTGGGCACGCCTTCCAGGGTGCCGCGATAGGTGTCGACGTCGATTTTCAGCGTCAGCAGTGGAGCAGTTTTATGGTCAGCCAAGATCAATCCATCAATGCGCGTGCATCGGCTACCTGACCGCGGTAAGCATCGAAAATAAAGCGCAGCGAATCGGCCATCGTCGTGCTCGGCAGCCAGTCCAGTTCTGCGCAGGTATTGGTGATCTTCGGCACGCGGTTTTGCACGTCCTGGTAGCCGCTGCCGTAATACGCGCCGGCGGTAGTTTCGATCAGTTTCACTTGCTGTGCGCTGTGCGCATATTCGGGATATTCGGCAGCCAGTTCCAGCATCATCGATGCCAGTTCGCGGATCGAATAATTGTTGACCGGATTGCCGATGTTGTAGATCTTGCCGCTGGCAGTGCCGTTCTTGTTATCGATGATGCGCATCAGCGCGTCGATGCCGTCGTCGATATAGGTGAACGCGCGTTTTTGCGCGCCGCCATCGACCAGTGAAATGTTTTCGCCGCGCACGATGTGGCCGAAGAATTGCGTCACGACGCGCGACGAGCCTTCTTTCGGCGTATGGATTGAATCGAGGCCGGCGCCGATCCAGTTGAATGGACGAAACAGCGTGAAGTTCAAGCCTTCCATGCCGTAACCCCAGATCACGCGATCCATCAATTGCTTGGCGCACGAGTAGATCCAGCGCGGCTTGTTGATCGGGCCGCAGACCAGTTCGGATGCTTCCGAATCGAATTCATCGTCGTGGCACATGCCATACACTTCCGACGTCGACGGGAACACCAGATGCTTGCCATACTTGGCGGCCGAACGCACGATTGGCAAGTTGGCTTCGAAGTCGAGTTCGAACACCCGCAGCGGATCCTTGACATAAGTCGACGGCGTCGCGATCGCCACCAGCGGCAGAATCACGTCGCATTTCTTGACGTGATATTCGACCCATTCCTTGTTGATCGTGATGTCGCCGTCGAAGAAGTGCATGCGCGACTTGTAGTTTGGGTCGTCGAGCAAATCTCTGATCCGGTCCGACATCATGTCCATGCCATACACGTGCCAATCGGTCGTCTCCAGGATACGTTTCGACAGGTGGTGACCGATGAAGCCGTTGACGCCGAGGATGAGGACTTTTTTCATTTTGAATTCTCTTCTTTTATTTTGTTGGTACTCAGTATGGTGTGCAGTTGGCTGGCCGTAACGGCCAGGCCGTCGGCCGTCAGTGCGGAAATCGCCAGCATGCGGCCATCTCCGCACACGCCAAAGATGCAATTATCCACTACAGTCAAGCCCGCTGGCAAACCGGACGCTTGCCGACCACTAAGGCGGGCGCGCACGATCACGTAGCGAGTGCCGTTCAATTCGGTGAAGGCGCCGGGATAGGGCGGCGCGACGGCGCGGTGCAGGTTGTAGACCGTTGCGGCATCCGCACTCCAGTCGATGCGGCCGTCTTCGGGGGTGCGCCCGCCAAAATAGCCGCCCAAGCTCAGGTCGTTGGGGATCTGCGCTGCGCTGCCATCAAGCAAGGCCGGCAGCACCGACCAGAGCGTTTGCTCGGCCGCGACGGTGACCTTGCCGAAGACTTCGAAAGCCGTGTCGTCGGGCAGAATTGGCACCGCGCTCTGGGCCACGATGGCGCCCGCATCGGGTTTTACTGTCATCTTGTGCAAGGTGGCGCCAGTTCTGGTGGCGCCATGCAATACCGCCCAATTGACTGGCGCGCGGCCGCGAAATTGCGGCAGCAGCGAACCATGCATGTTGTAGCTTGGTGCCACGGCCAGCAGACTGGCCGGCAGCATGTTGCGGTAATAAAAGCTGAACAGGAAGTCGGGTTGCAGCTTGGTTACTTGCGCCAGCAACTCGGGTCCGCTGGCGTTGCCGGGCGTGATGCAGGGGATGCCCTCATCCACGCACAGCGCGGCGACCGATGCGAACCAGATCGATTCCTGCGGGTTGTCTTCGTGCGTGACGACCAACGCGACATCGACTCCGCCGGCCAGCAGCACCTTCAGACAGCGCACGCCGACATTGTGGTAAGCAAACACCACGGCCCGCTTTGCCGGGCCCGTCATTGCCTGCTCACCGTGCGTTTTTCCAGATTGTCGGGAATGATCGTTTCTTGCGTCGGCCCCTGCTGCAAGATGGTTTGCACCACGTAGCGAGGTCTGGCGCGTACTTGCTGCAATATGCGGCCGACATATTCGCCCAGCAAGCCGATGCCGAACAGGATCACGCCCATGAAGAAGAAGGCGATCGCAAACAGCGTGAACAGGCCCTCGACTTCGGAACCCAGCACGAAGCGGCGTATCAGCAGCAGCAATACCAGCAAGCCGGAACCGACCGACAGCAACATGCCCAGCATCGAAAAAATTTGCAGCGGCACCAGTGAAAAACCGGTGACCAGGTCGAAATTGAGGCGAATCAGGCTGTATAGCGAGTATTTTGACTCGCCGGCAGCGCGATCTTCATGTTCGACGGTGATTTCGGTCGGATTGCGTGCGAACGTGTACGCCAGCGCCGGCACGAAGGTATTGACTTCGCCGCACTGGTTGATCAGGTCAATCACGTTGCGATGGTAAGCGCGCAGCATGTTGCCCTGATCGGTGATCTTGATGTTGGTGATCCGTTCGCGCAGTCGGTTCATCATCTTCGAGGCCACCTTGCGCCACGCCGTATCATGGCGTTCGCGGCGGATCGAGCCAACATAATCGTAACCCTCGCGCATCTTGGCGATCAGGTTCTTGATTTCCTCGGGCGGATTTTGCAGGTCGGCATCGAGCGTGATGACGATGTCGCCGCGCGATGCCTCGAAGCCGGCCAGGATCGCCATATGCTGTCCGTAATTGCCATTGAACAGCACCACGCGCGTCACCTCCGGACGCTGGCGGAACTGCTCGGCCAGGATCGATACCGAGTTGTCGCGGCTGCCATCGTTGACGAAGATGATTTCGTACTCGATTTGCAGCGCATCAAGCGCCGGGTACAGTCGCGCAAACAGCGTGTCCAGGCCGTCTTGCTCGTTATAGACGGGAATGATGACAGATACTTCCGGTTTCATCGTTGCCATAGTTATCGTGCCAGTACCGTTTTGACTGCGGCCACGGCGCGTTCGACGTCGCTGCTTTGCATTGCATAAAACATCGGCAGCGTGACCGTCAGGCGGCCGATTCTTTCGGCGATCGGGAACATGCCTGGCTTGAATCCGCGCTCCTTGTACAGCGTAAACAAATGAATCGGTGCGTAATGAAAGCCAGTGCCGATATTGAATTCGGCCATGCTTTTCATGAAGTTGGCGCGCGTACCGGGGCCGCGGTCGGGCAAGATGATCTGGAACAGGTGCCAGTTGCTGTTTTCCATGTCGGCCACGGGCAATTGCGCGCCGCTGCTCGCTTCGAAATCGGCTCCAAACTGGGCAAAGTAATGCGCCGCCAGCGCGCGCCGGTGCGCAGTGACTGCCTCGATATTGGCCATCTGACCCAGGCCGATCGCGGCCGCGATGTCGGTCATGTTGTACTTGCCGCCCAGCACGTCGACGTCAATGCCATCGAGCCCGCTGCGGCTGACGCCTTGCAGGCGGAATTTTTCCGCCAGGCGTGCTTCTTTTTCATCATTGAGCACCAGACAGCCGCCTTCGCCGGTTGTGATGTTCTTGTTGGCCTGGAAGCTGAACGACACGAAGTCGCCAAACGCGCCGATGCGCTTGCCCTTCCACTGCGAGCCGAGCGCCTGCGCCGCATCTTCGATGACGCGCAGATGGTGTTTTTCTGCGATCGCGTACAGGCGGTCCATGTCGAGCGGCAAGCCCGACAGATGCACCGGGATGATCGCGCGCGTCGCCGGCGTGATCGCCGCTTCGAGCAAGTCCAGGTCAATGTTGCGTGTGATCGGGTCGATGTCGGCAAACACCGGTGTGGCGCCCACTTCGATGATCACGTTGGCCGTTGCGACCCACGAAATAGGCGTCGTGATGACTTCATCGCCAGGGCCGATGCCGGCGATGCGCAGCGCGATTTCCATCGTGCAAGTGCCGGAATTGAACGTGCGCACCGGGCGCCCGCCGACATAATCGGACAGCAACGCTTCAAATGCCTGCACTTTCGGGCCGCTGGTGAGCCAACCGGAGCGTAGTACCGCAGCGACCGATTCGATCGTCGCTTCGTCGATCGTTGGTTTGGAAAAGGGCAAGAAGGCTGGGGCAACTGTCATTGGTTTCGATTCGTGGTGTCGGTGGTGCGCGCCGGGCAGGGCGCGTGCAGCGCGGTTGTGCTATTTTAATCTGTATCGATAGACGTGGTGCTGAAACTTTAACTACGCGCAATAAGTGCCACGCCGACCAGAATGATGCCGATTGCCACCATGCGCTGCAGCGAAATCATTTCGCCGAGAAAGTACCAGGCGCCCAATGCATTGAGGATGTAACCGAGCGACAGCATCGGATAGGCGATCGTCACATCGACGCGCGACAAGCCGATGATCCAGACCACGACCGACAGTACATAACAAGTAAGCCCGCCCAGAATGGGCAATTGCGTGGCCAGTTTGATGCCGGTCGAAAACCAGTTTGCCGTTGTCAGATGGATTGCGCCGACCGCATTGGTGCCGGCTTTCAGCAGTAACTGCGCGATTGCATTCAGGCAAACGCCGGTGAGGATGAAACCGAAAGTAGTCGCGTTCATGGGTTTCTTTTGTTGCTCTTTAAATGTTGGTGACGACGATGCGCCGCGTATCCTGGGCCACGAGCCGCAGCGGCACGCCGCGTTGCTGCAAGTCCCGGTAGATTTTTTCGCTGATGATTGCCACCGAGCGCACGCCATTGTTTGCATCGCGGCGCCACAAGGCGACGAAGGCATCGACGGTCGGTATACCCAGTTCCGGCTGCTGTTCCAGGCCGAAGCTGAATTCATCGCGGTAATCGACCAGCGTTACCGTGCGCCGCAGGTAAAACGTCAGCGATTGTTCATAGATGCCGGCCGAATAGATTTTGGTGTCAGGCAACAGTTCGGCTTCGATCTTCGGCACCAGCGCCAGGCCTGCGCGGTGGTAGCCGTAAGACTCGAAGCCGGCCAGCAGCATGTGGGTCGCGCAGAAACCGGCGCCGGCCAACGTCAGCACCATCAGGTCGCGCCGCACACGACTCGCATACAGCAGTGACAGCGCGCCGCCGATGAAGGCGGTCAGTCCGGCTGCCAGCGCCCACGGCTGATATGCCTGCAACAAGCCGATTTCGCCCGGATGCGAGGCCAGCTTCGGCATCTGCGGCACCAGCGCGGCGCCCACGATGCCGATCACCGTGATCAGGGCTGCAGCAGCCATCATGCTGCGGCGCGTTGCCGTTTCCAGGTGCAGCGCCAGCAGCAGCGCCAGTGCGGGAAAGATCGGCAAGATGTAGCCCGGCAGTTTCGAACTGGAATAGCTGAAGAAGATGAAAATGAACGTACTCCAGATCAGCAGCATCAGGCGCGGCTGGAACGCGCTTTGGTCGCGCGGCAGCGCTTTGGCCAGGCTATGCGGCAGCAGCACCAGCCATGGCACGATGCCGGGAATGAGCATATTAAAAAAGTAATACCAGGCGCCCTCGCGTTTGTGGGTCTTCAGCAGGAAGCGTTCGAAGTGCTCGTGTATGAAGAAAAAATGCGGTTGTTCCGGGTTCTTCAACGCGACCAGCACGAACCAGGGTGCGGCGATCGCAAAAAATACCAGCAATCCTTTGCCTGTATGCAAACGTACCCAGATGCGCCAGTCACGCGCAGCCAGTGTATACACGACCAGCACGCCACCCGGCAGCACCAGTCCGATCAAGCCCTTGGCCAGCACCGCCAGCGCCATCCCGGCCCAGCAAACCAGCATCCAGTTGCGCCGTTCGGCCGGCGTGGCTTGATCGCGCTGCGCGATCAGCAGCGCGCACAGCGCGATTGTCATCATGGCGGACAAGCTCATGTCGAGCGAATCGATCTGGCTCGATGCGGCCCAGAAAAAACTCGAACCGAGCACCAGTGCCGCATAGAAACCGGCGCGGCGGCCAAATACCTTGTTGCCGGCATGGGCGGTCATGCATACGCCGAGCAAACCGCACACGCCGGTCCATAGCCGCGCTTGCCATTCGCCCAGGCCAAATGCGGCGAACGACAGCGCATTCATCCACGTTTGCAGCGGCGGTTTTTCGAAATACTTGATACCATTCAAACGGGTCGTGATCCAGTCGCCGCTGACCAGCATTTCGCGCGCCATTTCGGCGTAGCGCCCTTCGTCCGGCGGCACCAGCGTGCGCACGCCCAGCGCATACAGCGAAATCAGCGCAAACAGCGTCAGCAGTGCCCAGCCGAAGGGCTTCGATTTGTGCAGTTCCATCACATCGTCTTGTTTTCGGTGTCAGCAGCGGCCGCAATAGATTCGATGATCAGGGCCAGCGTGACCTTGCGGCCTTCGCCCATCAGGATGTTGTAGGTGCGGCAAGCGGCCTTGTTATCCATGCATTCAACGCCGATGCGGCGCATCGTCAGCATTGCCGTCAGGCGCGGGTGGACGAAGCGCTGGCGCGCGCCGCTGCCGAGAATGACGACGTCGGGTGCATCGGCCAGAATCTGCTCGAAATGGGCTTCGGTCAACCCATCGAAAGTCGCCACTGGCCAGTCGCGCGGCGCTGTTTCGGGCATCACGATCAGGCTGTAGCCGAAGTGTTCGGCATTGATTTCAACGCCGCGCTCATCGTAGGCGGTGACGGTCTGGTATTGCTTGGTCGGGCTGGCGTGTAGCTTCATGGGTTGTGGGCTGGGTCGCGTTGGTGGATCGGCCGGTGGCCTGGTTGGCTGAGTCGAAGTGCTTGCGGAAGTGACGGGTCACGAGTACAGAGGGGCTTTGAACTGGGTCTGTGCACACCAATCTCCGCCAATCTGACCGAAAGCAGTACCTATTGAAAACAGTACTTGTCGAAAACAGTACTTATTGTAGCGTTTTTTTGCGCTGGCGCTAATAAGGTTGATAATATCAGGCGCTTTCGGCAAAATGGCTATTTGCGCATGCGCCCGTATTTGGCCATCCTTGGCCGGGCCTGGCCATATTACGACAAGGATTACTGTGCGACCGATTCAGAAATCGAATAAATTGGCGGATGTCTGCTACGACATCCGTGGCCCGGTCTTGGAGAAATCCAAGCAGATGGAAGAGGAAGGGCACAGGGTCATCAAGCTCAACATCGGCAATCTGGCCGTGTTCGGTTTCGATCCGCCCGACGAGATCGTACAAGACATGATCGTCCACTTGCCCAATGCGGCCGGCTATACGGACTCGAAAGGGATGTTTGCGCCGCGCAAGGCAGTCATGCACTACACGCAGAGCAAGAATATTGCCGGCGTCACGATCGAGGATATCTATCTTGGCAATGGCGCTTCCGAGCTGATCGTCATGTGCATGAATGCGCTGCTCAATTCCGGCGACGAAGTGCTGGTGCCAGCGCCCGATTATCCGCTGTGGACTGCCGCAGTGAGCTTGTCGGGTGGTAATCCCGTACACTATGTGTGTGATGAGCAAGCCGACTGGTATCCGGACATCGACGACATGCGGCGCAAAATCACGTCGAACACGAAGGCGATCGTTGTCATCAACCCCAACAATCCGACCGGCGCGCTGTATCCGGTCGAAGTGTTGGAACAGATCATCGAACTGGCACGCCAGCATCAGTTGATCATCTTCGCCGATGAAATCTACGACAAGACCTTGTACGATGCGGCGCAGCATGTGTCGATGGCGGCGCTGGCCGACGATGTGATGTTCATCACGCTCAATGGTTTGTCAAAAAACTATCGTGCGTGCGGTTACCGCGCCGGCTGGATGGTGGTGTCGGGCGAAAAACGCCATGCCAAGGATTACATCGAAGGCCTCGACATGCTTGCGTCAATGCGCCTGTGCGCCAATGCGCCGGGCCAGTTCGCGATCCAGACCGCGCTCGGCGGCTACCAGAGCATTGTGGATCTGGTCGGGCCGGGCGGACGCTTGTTGAAGCAGCGCGACCTGGCGCACAAGTTGCTGACCGACATACCGGGCGTCACTTGCGTAAAGCCGAAGGCGGCGTTGTACATGTTTCCGCGCCTCGATCCGAAGATCTATCCGATCCAGGATGACCAGCAATTTGCCTACCAGTTGCTGGAAGAGGAAAAAGTGCTGATCGTCCAGGGCACCGGCTTCAACTGGATCGCGCCGGATCATTTTCGCGTGGTGTTCTTGCCGAACGCGGACGATCTGACCGAGGCGTTCGGCCGCATTGCCCGTTTTCTCGAAGGCTACCGGCGCCGCCACAGCGTGCTTTGATCGCGCCTCACTGTACTCATCCCGGGCGGCGTGATGCTGCCTTTCAACCCATACCGTAGAACAGAATCGACCAGCACATGAAACCAATCAAAGTAGGCCTGTTAGGCATCGGCACCGTTGGCAGCGGTACATTCCAGGTGTTGCAGCGCAATTTGGAGGAAATCACGCGCCGCGCCGGCCGCGCGATCGAGATTGTCGCGATCGCCGACCTGAACACGGCGCGCGCATCAGAACTGAGCGGCGGCTTGTGCCGCGTCGTTGCCGACGGCAACCTGATCGTCAACGATCCCGACATCGATGTCGTCATCGAGCTGATCGGCGGCTCTGGCGTAGCCAAGGATCTGGTGCTCAAAGCGATCGCCAATGGCAAGCACGTCGTTACCGCCAACAAGGCGATGCTGGCCATGCACGGCAATGAAATTTTCGCGCATGCCAATGAAAAGGGCGTGATGATCGGCTACGAGGCTGCCGTTGCCGGTGGCATTCCGATCATCAAGGCGCTGCGCGAAGGCTTGAGCGCGAACCGCATCGAATGGATCGCCGGCATCATCAACGGCACCACCAACTTCATCCTGTCCGAGATGCGCGAACGCGGCATCGATTTTGGCACCGCGTTGACGGAAGCGCAGGGGCTGGGCTATGCCGAAGCGGACCCTACTTTCGATGTCGAAGGCGTCGACGCGGCCCAAAAAGTGACGATCATGGCTGCCATCGCATTCGGCATTCCGATCCAGTTTTCGAAAGCGCACGTCGAAGGCATTTCGAATCTGCAGGCGATCGATATTCGTTATGCGGAGCAACTCGGTTACCGGATCAAACTGCTGGGCATCGCCAAGCGCGTCTACGTTGACGGTATTGAAGGCATCGAATTGCGCGCACACCCGACCTTGATTCCGAGCAAGCTGTTGATGGCCAACGTTGAAGGCGCGATGAATGCGGTGCTGGTGCAAGGCGATGCGGTCGGTGCCACGCTGTACTACGGCAAGGGCGCAGGTGCCGAGCCGACCGCGTCGGCTGTCATCGCCGACCTGGTCGACATTGTCCGCCTGAACACCACTGATTCACAGCACCGGGTGCCCCATCTGGCGTTCCAGCTGGACGCGATGAAAGATATCCCGATCCTGCCGATGTCCGAGATCCGGACCTGTTATTACCTGCGTCTGCATGTGGCGGACAAACCGGGCGTGCTGGCCGACCTGACGGGCATTCTGGCCGACGCGACGATCTCGATCGACGCGATGCTGCAAAAGGAGCCAGCCGAAGGAGAGTCGCAGACCGACATCATCATGCTGACGCACCAGGTGCAGGAAAAAAACGTTCTGGCGGCGATCGCCAAGATAGAAGCGCTGGAGACCGTGTGCGGTAGCGTAACGATGATCCGTCTGGAAAATCTGAACTGACTCTTGGGCCCGGCTTGGCGCGCCGGGCAGTGGCTTGTCTGATGGCTTGCTTAGCGCGATGTCAGCGCGGTTTTTTTCATCGGAATGAAGACCGACAACAGCGTCCCGTTGGCGCTGGTATTGCTGGCCGAATGTCTCTCGATCGCCGTCACGCCACCTAGCGCGCTGACGCGCTCGCGGATGCCGATGATGCCGAACGAGTTTGTTTTTCCATTGCCCTGGTCGCCGATGCCGACGCCATTATCCTTGACCAGCATCGACAAGCCGTGCTCGTTCCAGCTCAACTTGACCTCGGCGCAGGTGGCCTGCGAATGACGCGCGATATTGCTCAACGATTCCTGCAATATCCGGAACACCATCAGCGTCTGCTCGTCGTCGAGCAGGGCACCAGCGCAGGCGGGAGTGTGAATGGTCAGCAAGCACACGATGCCGCTGAGGCGCTCGAATTTTTTCAATTGCCATTCGACTGCAGCCTGCAAGCCCAATTCCAGCTCAAAAGGACGCAGGTCGTTGATGATGGCACGCACCGATTTGATCGTCGCATCGATATTGGAAAGCGCCAAAGACACGCCTTGATGCAGGCGCGGATGGCTGCGCGCGGTGCGCGCATGCAGCATCGAAATGTCGATCCGCAAGGCCAGCAAGTTCTGCCCGAGTTCGTCGTGGATATCGCGCGCGATGCGCTTGCGCTCGTCCTCCTTGGTCTTTTCCTGATGCGCGAGCAATTGATACAAGCTGTCCTTCGATTGCTGCAGCGCTTCCTTCAAGCGCAACAAATTGCGCACCCGTAGCCACAATTCGGCCTGGTCGATCGGCTTGGTCAGGAAATCCTCGACGCCGGCATTGAGACCGGCCAAGCGGATGCTGCGGTCGATCTGCGCCGTCATCATGATGATCGGAATCCCAGCGGTTGCACGGTCCGCCTTCAGCAGCGTCGCGACCTGGTAGCCATTCATGCCCGGCATCATGACATCGAGCAAAATCAAGTCCGGCATTGAGCGCGCGATCGCCGCCAGCGCCTGTTCGCCGTCGGCTGCGCACAGCGTCTGATAGCCCTTGTGTCTAAGCAGCGTTTCGAACAGCTTTCGGTTCAGTATTTCATCATCAACTATGAGGATGGTGGCAGTCGGATTCGTCATTGCGCCAAATGAAAAGGCCTAGCAGATATTGGATGGATGAGCGTATGGCAATTTGATGACGTATTGCCATGTAATTATTGATTATATTGCAAGTAACCATTAGTAGTAAGGGGGGCGTCGATATTTTTACAATGAAAAAAGGGGTGCCGGGTTCGCCGATGGCTTGCATGTCGGACTGCGCACCATTTCGGATGCGATATTGTGCTTTATTCAAATCAATATTGATGTAGCATGATGATGTAATTCGCAATATTCCATGAGGCGCAATGTATATTTCATGGACTATCTTTAGCCTTAATTTTTTCCACCAACCAGGGAGATACCATGCAGGTAGAACATCATCCGCTGTCCGTCGAATTTCCAAAGTTTACGCAACAGATCCAGGCGCTAAAGGCTGATGATATGCATTTTTCCAAGTTGTACGATGCTTATGGCGACGTCGACAAGGTGATCACGCGCGCCGAGAACGGGCTCGATCACCTGGGCGATGCGGCGCTCGAAAATCTGAAAAAAAAACGCATCGTACTGAAAGATCAGTTGTTCGAATTGCTCAATGGCGCAGCATAAGTTCTTGCCTCACCAGCCCTGGCCTTAAACGGCATCAGCATCAGCGACCTGACAGCGAGCGCATACCCGTTTCGGTGTTTACGTGTCGACCAGGACCGCGCACGTCATCGCATGGAATGCGCGAATCTTGTAGGCCAGCAGGTAGCTGGTGCTGCCCAGATGGTGGCGCGCTATTGCCCGTACCACCCACTTCGACACCCATTCCGACAGGCAGTGTGTTTGCAACCCGTTGAAGCGCTGGCAAGTGCTGCAAAACTCGTCCAATTGCGCATATTCATCGTCGAGCATTGCCGCCGCCGCCTTCAGCTTGCCGATGTCAGTCAGTATCTGCGGGTTCCGGGTGCGCTTCGCGCCGAGCATGTCACGCGCCTTGGCCAGATAGGTTTGCGCCATTTTGGCCGACAGTTGAAAGCCGTAATCGTTGGTGGCAATCGTCGCAACCCGGTAATTTCCTTCGACGATGAAAAAGGTCAGCTCGGGATTTTTTTCAGTCAGGTGATCTGGCATAGGAGCGATTCCAGTGTGTAGAGTTGCAAGTTTGCATGATTGTCGGCGCCATTTTTGCGCCATTGATTTGACCGGCAAAGCGTCATTTGGTTTGGTTTTTTTTCTGCATGTGCGGGGATGGACAATGATCTTTATCGTGTAATAAGTTCCTGCCATGCTGCAGCGTACGCACTGCAAGGTGGGAGCAATGCTGAATTTGCACCGACGCGCCGACGCGCTCGGTAATATGGCTCTGGCAGGCGCCGGGCGAGCGCGCCATACCTGGAAAGCCAGCGCATCGAATGTTATTTGGCCTTGGCAGCGGCCACGGTGCCGGCGCAGTCGCCGAAGCCGATGCGGCGCATGCCATCGCGTTTGCAATAGCGGCGCAAGATGACGGTGTCGCCATCTTGCAAGAAAGTGCGGGTGGCGCCGTTTGCGAGCACCAGCGCCTGCTTGCCGCTCCCACTCAATTCCAGCAGCGAACCGGCCTGCCCGGGCGCCGGAGCGGACAGCGTCCCGGTGCCGAACATCGCCGCGGCACAGGTTGCAGCCGTTGACGGTATGGTGCGCGATCAATTGCGACAAGGTGCTGGCGAAATTCTTCGACAGGAACGGCCCCAGCGGCTAGTATTGCCAGGCCTGGATGCCGCGCGCGCCCTGTACTTTGTTAAACTCTTTCTTTTTTGTATGGCACCAGCATGAGACCATCCAGCCAGTTTTCCCTGTTCTCGCAGCGCCGTTTTGCGCCATTTTTCTGGACTCAGTTTTTCGGTGCCTTCAACGACAACCTGTTCAAGACGGCGCTGATGGTCGTCATCGCTTTCGATGCTTTGACCTGGACCACGTTGGCACCGTCGACGATCATCAACCTGATCCCCGGCTTGTTCATCCTGCCTTACGTGCTCTTTTCCGCGACGGCCGGCCAACTGGCCGACAAGTTTGAAAAGTCCAGCCTGGCGCGCTTTGTGAAGTGGATGGAACTGCTGATCATGGCCATCGCAGCGCTCGGCTGGCTGACCCATACGCTGTGGCTGCTGGTGGCCGCCGTGGTCGGCATGGGCATGCATTCGACGCTGTTCGGACCGGTCAAATATGCGTACTTGCCCCAGCATTTGAACACCAGTGAGCTAATCGGCGGCAATGGCGTGATCGGCATGGGAACGTTTGTTGGCATCTTGCTGGGCGAAATTCTGGGCGCGGTGCTGGTGGTGCGTCAACCGGGCGGCGTGGCGCTGGTTGCCGGCGCCACCGTTGCGGTGGCGCTGCTGGGGCTGGTCGCCAGTTACCGCATACCGCTTACGCCGGCGGCCGAACCAGGGCTGCGGATCAGCCCGAACTTCATCAAGGAATCGGTTCGCAACCTGGATTTTTCGCGCCAGAACCGGACCGTGTTCCTGGCCATGCTGGGCAATTCGTGGTTCTGGTTCTACGGCGCTTTGATGCTGGCCCAGTTCCCCGTCTATGCCAAGGACGTGCTGCGCGGCGACCATAATGCCTTTGTGCTGTTGCTGACGGTATTTTCGCTGGGCATAGGGGTCGGTTCATTGCTGTGCGAGCGGCTCTCCGGTGGCAAGGTCGAGATCGGCCTGGTGCCTCTGGGCGCGCTCGGCTTGTCGCTGTTCGGCATCGATCTGTTTTTTTCCAGCGCCAGTTACAGTATCGGTATGTCAACCTTGCCAATGTTGCCCGGTGGC